>DAOUGY010000063.1:0-36668 GCA_034428975.1 Anaerolineaceae bacterium
CGGATTGGTCAGCTCCCAGATGTTCTTGACCGGGCAGCCGTTGGGGTTGAGTTCCTTGTTGTAGGCCAGAATGCGCACGCCAAAGCGGGCGGTGAGCAGCGGATCGGTCAGTTCCGCCGGCACCACATCTTTGAGGCTGTCGGGCACAAAGCGCCAGATGTATTTTTTGGGGGTCAGTTCGCCCTTGATATTCGGGCCGCCGCTGCTGAACCACACATCACCGGTGTAGGCTTCAGCCTTCTGTTCCTCAACGGTCTTGAGGTAGACATTGTCGCCGCCCAGGTCAAAGCCTTCCACTTTGATTCCGGGGTACAGTTCCATGAACTTTTCGGCGGCTTTCTCGATTTTGGAGGAATTGGCATACACCAGCACAGTGCCTTCCTCTTTCGCCGCGGCTTCAATCGCGGCCCAATCCTGCACGCCGGTATCGTAATCGCCCAGAGAGTTGGCCTTCAGCCAGGCATCCTGAGGAGAGAGCGGGGCTTCAGTCGCAGGCGCTTCCGTCGCGGCAGGGGCCTCGGTCGCGGCGGGCGCTTCCGGGGCGGCAGGTGCTTCGGTGGCAACCGGCTCGGCAGGGGTGCCGCCGCAGGCCGCCAGGAAGCTGACGAGAAGAATCACAGTCAAAAACTTGACAAACGCCTTCATTTTCTTCCTCCGTAAGAACTTCGGACACGATTGGGGTTGGGTTTCAAATCTTCAAAGAGACGATTGATTATGGGTTTCCTCCTTATTGAATGAATACCCTGGGGTGCGCGGTCGCTCCGCGCTTAACGGCCAGTGATCAAATTACCGCTGGTTTTATCGTAGACGTTCATGGCGTCGGCATCAAAGGTCAGCCAGATTTTCTGATCCATCTTGATTTTGCTGACGCCCATTTCTTTGACGGTCAGTTCGGCTTCGCCGCGCTGGGCCACCACGGTGGTATCCGCGCCTGCCGGCAAGACCGAATACGCCTGAAATTCAACGCCGCCGTTGTTGGGCACCTTGGAAATGGAAATATCCTCGGGGCGAATGCCGATGACCACATCTCCGCTGTGGTTGTGGGTCTTCACCGGCACATTGAAGTCGTAAATGGTGACCATATCCTGACCCGTAACGCGTCCAGGGATCAGGTTGACCTTCGGGTTGCCGATGAAATCCGCCACAAACAAATTACCGGGGAAGTGATACACCTGGTCGGGGGTGTCCATCTGCTGGATGACGCCTTCTTTCATCACCGCGATGTTGGAGGACATTGTCATGGCCTCGATCTGGTCGTGCGTCACATACACGGTGGTGGCGCCGGAGATGTGGTGCAGGCGTTTGAGCTCGGTGCGCATGTCCATGCGCAAGCGGGCATCCAGGTTGGAGAGCGGTTCATCCATCAGGAACACTTTAGGACGGTAGGCCAGCATGCGCGCCAGCGCAATGCGCTGCTGCTGCCCGCCGGACATCTCGCGCGGGTAGCGGTTTTCGTAGCCGTCCATTTGCACTTCGGCCAGCGATTCCTTCACGCGCTTGTCCATCTCTTCCTTGGTGAGTTTCTGCATCTCCAGGGCAAAGGTGATGTTTTTGTAAACAGTCATGTGTGGCCACAGCGCGTAATTTTGGAAGACCAACCCCAGGTCGCGTTGACCGGGAGCCACCGAAATGCCTTTCTTGTGCGAATACACCAGCTTTTCACCAATGTAGATCTCGCCTTCGTTGGGATCTTCCAAACCCGAAATGCAGCGCAGCAGGGTGGTCTTTCCGCAGCCCGAAGGGCCCAGCAGCGTGAGGAATGAGCCCGCTTCGATGGTCAGACTGACATTGTTGACGGCGACAACATTGCCGAAACGTTTGGTGAGGTTCTTAATCGTGATCGTGGTTGCCATGTTCAATCTCCCTGTAAGCCATTACATTCCCAGGCCCTTTTTCAGGCTGCCGCCGCGGAAGCGGCTGATGATAAAGTTACCAAGCAGCACCAGCACGATCAGGATGATGATGACCGCGTTGGCCTGCTGTTCATTTCCGTTTTCGATGTAGCGCATGGTCATGCTGGCCAGCACCTGCGTGGAGGGCGTGACCAGCAAAATGATCAGCGACAACTCGCGCATGGTGGTGATGAAGGTGAGCAGAAAGCCCGACACAAAGCCCGTACTGGTCAGCGGGAAGATGATGCGCTTGAAGCGCTGCCACGGGCCGGCCCCGGCAATCGCCGCGGCTTCCTCCAGCTCTTTGCCCACTTGTAGCATGGACGACACCCCTGTGCGCGCGCTGTACGGGATATGTTTGGCCACCGATACCACCACCAGCAGCGCAAAGGTGCCGTACAGCGCCGGGATGGGCCCCACCGATTTGGTGAACATGGAGATGTACACCGCGCCAAAGGCAATGCCCGGAATGACGTACGGAATAAAGGAAAGCTGCTCCACCAGCTTGGACAGGCGCGTGCCGCGGCCTTTGACAATGGCATAGCCGAGAATGACGCCCAGCAGAGCTGTGAAGAAGGCGGTGAGCAGCGACAGGCGGATGGAGTTCCACGCGCCCATGTAAATCTTGCGGTTGAGCAGTACCCCCGGTTCGCCGTTATTAATGGACAGGTCGCTCTTGCCAATCCAATGCGCCAGAGTCATATTGCTGATCGAATAATCGCCGGTGCGCAGCATCAGCGTGCTCCAAACCAACAGGGCCAGCGGCAGCACCGCGATGATGAATTGGAAGATGACCACCAGCACGGTGAGAACGCCCTTGAAATTGCGCAGCTTGACCTTTTGGGCCATGAAGCCGCGCCCGCCAATCGTCTCGTAGCTCTTGCGCGTGCCCACCAGTTTCTGATTGAGCATGACGGTGGTCATGGCAAACAGGATCAGCACAATCGCCAGCACAAAGCCGTCACCGTAGTTGCCAATGCCGGTGTTGGAGCGCAGCATGGTGGAAAGCGTGTAGTAGCGCACGGGCACGCCCAGCACGTTGGGGCCGCCAAAGGTGCCCATCGTCTTCGAGAAGGTCATGATGAAACCGGAAGCGAGCGCCGGCAGAACCAGTGGGAAGGTGATCTTGCGCATGATGCGCCAGCGACCGGCGCCGGCCAGCTCTCCGGCTTCTTCGAGCGACGAGTCGATGGAAAGCAGCGCCGCCGACACAAACAGGAAGAAGAAGGTGTAATAATGCAAACCGCTGCTGACGATAATCGGGATCGGGCCGTAGGCCAGCCAATCGGGCGGCGGTGTGCCGGTGATGAATTCCAGAATGCCCGGCGTACCTCCGGACGTCCTGTTCTTAAACATCACCGTCCAGGCCATGGCGATGGTCCAGGACGGCATGATATACGGAACCGTGGCCAGCAGGTGAATGATGTTGCGCCCCGGCATATCCGTGCGCACCACCATCCAGGCCATCAAGCCGCCAATCCCCAATGCCAGCAGCGTGGCCCCAAAGGAGATGGTTAACGAGTGCACCAGCGGCTCATAAGTCATGATCCGGCTGATCTGGCTGGAGATCATCCGGGCCCAGTGGTAGATGGTGAAATCGCCCACTTCGGCGTCGCGGATGACGCGCAGGTCATTGTCCTGAACGGTAATCGTGGTCATCAACATGCGATAAAGCGGAATGATGACCATGTAGAACATGACCAGCAGCATGATCAGTGAAAGGATCACGTGCGGGCTGGTCACCCAGCGCACAAAGCGGCGGACGTTTGCCTGAAAGCGCTGCTCGGGTTGCTGGGGAGATAAAGTATCGACAGCCATGTGCTTTCTCCTTGATATCGGTAATCCAACCAACAGCGCAAAATTGCGCTGCCATCGCCACATGCAGGTTCATCCACGCGTCCTGCGGTTGCGGGTGGGGTTTTCCCGGCAAACGCGATGCGCTCCCGGCTGGATGGACGAACCCTGGATCAAACCGTGATACCAGTAGGGTCAGCAATCAATAAGAGCGTACACAGGCGGAGTGGCTACAGGTGCTCCGCATTCAATTGTTTAAGGCGCCGGCGCAGGGTATCCAGCCGGTCCAGCATGGGCAAAACCGCTTCCTGCTCTTCGCCGGCCGTGGCCAACAGCAGGGTGTTCAAAATGGTCATGGGCACCACCAGCGAATGGAACTCCGACACCGGCCCGCGGCGCGCCGCCAGAATCACATCGGCCTTATCGCCAATCATTGTTTCCAGCGTATCGGTCAGGACGATGGTCGTGCAGCCCACTTCGCGCCCGTATTCCAACACCAGCTTCAACACCGGGTTCAGGTCGAAGAAACACACCACAAACAACAGATCATCCGGCCCCATGGCCAGCAGCGGCTCCAACACCTCGCGTCCGGCGCTTTTCAGCGGAACCACGTCTTTTCCAAAGCGGCGCAGGCGAATTTCCATCAAATCCACCAGCGTGACGGACGGCCCCAGGCCAAACACAAACACGCGGTGGTGCGCTTTGAGCATCTCAACCGCCCGGTTCAGGTCGTCGCGGCTGACGGTTTCCAGCGCCTGGGTCAGGTAATCGATCTCGGTGGCCACCTGGCGCTCAAACGCATCACCCGATTCGCGCAGGCGTCCCAGGCGGGAGCGCAGGCGCGAGGAATGGCTGACGCGCTGGCGAAATGTCTCTTGCAGCACAGCGCGCAGAGCCGGGTAGGAAGGGTAGCCAATGTTGCGCGCAAAGCGCACCACGGTCGCTTCGCTGATCGCCAGCCGGTCGGCCACTTCGGCCGCCGACAGAAACGCCGACTCATCCGGGTTTTTCCGCAGAAAATTAGCGATGCGCTTCTCGCTTTTGGTCAGATCGTTGTATTTCTGGCTGATAAGTTGAAAGAAATCGCCCGGGCCATTTTCTGCTGCACTAGACATGTCGATTCTCCAGAGGTTTGGGTTGGGGAAGGGAATGACGCCAAAATTACAGAAAACCAGATTTTTGCAATGGATCTTACATTTGAAGATAGTACAACATTTTAAATAAATTTGCAAGATATCTTGCAAAATATTGGCAAAAGTAACCCGACTTGCATGCCGGTCTTCTCCCACCCCACACCGGCCCGCCCAGTTTTGAACTATACATGTTGATTTTATTTTTATACCATGCTATACTTTTATTGCTCAAAATTACAAAATAAACCCAAACTTATCTATTCCATCTCCCCAACACCCCCGGAGGTTCCGAATGACCTGGCTGCAATCACTCTTTGGCACGCACAAACCCGTGATCGCCATGCTGCATCTGGATGCACTGCCCGGCGATCCGCGCTTCGGGCGCGATTCGTCGATGACCACGGTCGTGGCCCAGGCGCGCCGCGATCTGCTCGCCCTGCAGCAAGGCGGCGTGGATGCCGTGCTGTTTTCCAACGAGTTCAGCCTGCCCTATCAGCGCACGGTCTCGCCGGTGACGGTGGCCGCCATGGGGCGTGTGGTGGGCGAACTGATGCGCGACATCCGCGTACCGTTCGGCGTGGATGTAATTTCTGACGCCACGGCGTCCATTGAGCTGGCCGCCGCCACCGGGGCACAATTTGTGCGCGGCACCTTCACCGGCGCATACGTCGGCGACGGCGGCATTCAGAACACCGACGTGGCCGCTACGCTGCGCCGCCGCCGCGATCTGGGGCTGTTTGACCTGCGTTTGCTGTACTTCGTCAATCAAGAATCGGACGTATACATCAACGACCGCGACATCCAGTCCATCACGCGCTCCATCGTGTTCAAATGCGCGCCGGATGGGCTGTGCGTCTCCGGCGAAGCGGCAGGCAGCGCCGCCGGCTCGGACCTGATCGCGCAGGTCAAGGCCGCCGCCGGGACGGTGCCGGTCTTCGCCAACACCGGCTGCACCGCGCAGAACATCGCCGGCAAGCTGGCGGTGTGCGACGGCGCGGTGGTGGGCACAGCCTTCAAGGCCGGCGGCGATTTCAACGCGCATGTGGACGCGACCCGCGTGGCCGAACTGATGGCCGCTGCCAGAGCGTTCCGCGGCGCGCACTAGAGCGAACAGGCGGAGAGTGACGCGATGAGCCGTTTCTTTATGGGCATTGACATCGGCACGTATGAGAGCAAGGGCGTGCTGATCGACGAGCACTGCGCCATTGTGGCGGCCCACGCCGTCAAGCACGAATTGGAAAACCCGCGCCCCAATCACTTTGAGCACGACGCCGAGGCAGTCTGGTGGGGCGATTTTTGCGCGATCTCGCGCGCGCTGCTCGAACAAAGCGGCATTCCGGCCCAACAGGTGGCCTGCGTGGGCTCCAGCGCGCTGGGCGCGGACTGCCTGCCGGTGGACGAGCACTGCCGCCCGCTGCGCAAAGCCATCCTGTACGGCATTGATGCGCGCGCCGAGCAGGAAATGGCCGAGTTAACCGACTTGTACGGCCCGGAGAAGGTGCAGCGCCTGTTTGGCCGCCCGATTTGCTCCTCGGATGTGGCCCCAAAAATTCTGTGGATCAAGCGCAACGAACCCGAGGTGTACGCCCGCACCCACAAGTTCCTCACGGCCACCTCGTATCTGACCGCCAAACTGACCGGCGAATACGTCATCGATAAGTTCCTGATCAACACCTTTGCCCCGGCCTACCGCACCGACGGCACATTCAACGCGCAGGAATGCGCCCTATTCTGCCGCCCGGATCAACTGGCCGCCTGCCGCGGCACCATTGAGGTGGCCGGGCGCGTGACGCCCTGGGCCGCCGCGCAAACCGGGCTGGCCGAAGGCACGCCCGTGTTGACCGGCACGGACGACGCCGGCGCGGAAGCCATCAGCACGGGCATTTTTCAGCCCGGCGACATGATGATCATGATCGGCTCCACCTGTTACATGATCTACTGCTCCGATCGGCTGGTGAAAGACGCGCGCATCTGGCACGACGAGTTCATCATCCCTGGCACCTTCTCCGTCTCGGCCGGCACCAACACCGCCGGCACGCTCACGCGCTGGTACCGCGACCAGGTGTTTTTTGATGCGCTGGCCGGGCAGGAAGCCGGCGGGCGCAACGCCTATGAAACCATGCTGGACGGCCTGGACGATATTCCCGCCGGATCGGACGGGCTGATCACCCTGCCGTATTTTGCGGGCGAACGCACCCCGCTCAACGACCCGCAGGCGCGCGGCGTGATCTTCGGGCTGACGCTGAATCACACCCGCCGCCACCTGTATAAATCCGCGCTGGAAGGCGTGGGTTACAGCATCGCGCAGCATTTGGATATCCTGCGCGAGCACGGCCTGCCGCTCAACAAAATCATGGCGGTGGGCGGGGGCGCCAAAAACGCGCCCTGGCTGCAAATCATCGCCGACATCTGCGGCGAACCGATCCACACCGCTGCGGTCACCCTGGGCGCGTCCTTTGGCGATGCGCTGATGGCTGCCCTGGGCAGCGGCACGTTCGCCAATTTTGCCGATCTGGAACAGGTCATCCGGCCCGGGCAAACCTTCCGGCCCCATGCGCAGCGCCACGCAAGCTACCAACCGCTCCGCGCCGTGTTCGATGCGCTGTACGTCGCCACAAAGGATTTAATGCACCGGTTGTAATGGAACTGTCGGCTCTTTCAGAATAAACAGCGCCCTGTTTTCACAGGGCGCTGGATGATTCTACCGGTGATTGCGGTTCCACCATGGGAATTCAGGACACCGGCACTTCCAGCGGCAAGCCTTTTTGCGACGCGGCGGTCAATTGCAGCGCGCCCACCGCGCAATGGCTGATGCACAATCCACAGCCCATGCAGCGCGCCTCGTCAATTTGCGGCGCGGACTGCGGCATGGTCATGGCGTCAAACGGGCAAATATCGACGCAAACGCCGCACCCGGCGCACAGCGCGTCATCCACCTGACTGATGAAACCGCTGGATGCCAGCATGGGCGTGCCGCCGCGCTGCGCCTGCATGGCGCCGCAGCAACACGAGCAGCAGTTGCACACGGCGTAAAAACGCCCCAACATGGCATCCTTAAAAAAAGCGTGATGCACATGCCCGCGCACTTCCTCCGCCTCCAAAATATCCACCGCTTCACCGGCGGTGATGCGCCGCGAGCGCCGCGGATGGTGTTCCAGCACCAGACTGGCAAACGGTTCACCGACGATCAGGCACACATCCAGCGGCAGGCAGGGGTTGGCGCGGGCCACACGACACGGACAATCCAACGCCACAAGATGATCGGGGTCGTGCAACACAAGATCCCGCGCCAGTTTGTAGGGCAGCACCTGTTCCGGCAAGGCGGCGGCAATATTCTCCCGCACCGACACAAGCCGCCGGGCTGTTTCCAGCGGCACCACCTTGCCGTGATAGGTATCGGCAAAAGTGATCGCTTCCTTCGACGCCGGGCGCGAAGCTCGCCGGGATGGCAGGAGTCTGCCCAGCGTGCGCAAGATAAAACGCGCCGGCTGCCGCTCTCCCACCCCGTTGCCGATGTAGAAATAGGGAAACGCCAGATAGAACCAACCGTGCAATCGTTGGAACCATGAAAAGCCCGGAGTATTTCGGGCTTCCTCAAAGAACGCGCGCATGGATGGTTTAATCAGCGGCATGCAAACACCTTCCGTATCCTTGTAGCGTTTTCCTGTCGGAAATGCGCAATTTTAGTTCCGGGTTTCGATGGCGATGGTATCGCCCATCGCCACCCGGCGAAACCCTTTTTGGGCGATGCGTTCGCGTTTGTCAATGGTGGAACCATGCCCTGTGTCGATGAGCGCTCTGATTATACGCCATTCACCCCTTAAACCAATCCGCGCCCTCTCAAGAGGGCGCCGACCTTTGTTTCTCTTTATAATCCCAGAGCCACGGGCAAGCCTTCCGCCCACGCCGTGATCTTTCCCCAGTCGCGGCGATCTTCATCGACGGCCTTCATCGCCTTGGAAAGCATGCGCTCAAAAAACGACAGGCGCGCCAGCTCCATTTTCCCGGCAAAGAACGCCTCGGTTGTGGGCGCCAGCACCTGCCGAACCGGGGCGGTATACGCCGTGCGCAGCGTGCGTTCTTCTTCGCTGTCGCCCAGGTTTTGCAGATGCACCGTGAAGTACGCCACAGGCAGGCGGCTCAGGTGCGCCGGATTATTTTTTACAAAGTTCGCCGCTTCGGGCAGCCACGCACCCATGCGCACCGCGCTGCCCAGCACCACCGCCCGGTAATCGTCCAGGCGGGTCACGTCCTTGACCGGTTTCACATCCACCGCGACGCCCAGTTTGCCGAGCGCCTCGCCCATTGCAGCGGCAACTTCCGCCGTGGAACCACTCTTGGTGGCATACGCAATCAGTACTTTGGATGTCATATTGGCTTCTCCATACGAAACATCGGGCAGAGTCACAGCCGGGGCGCGCGTGCCCAGGAACACCAGGCCGGCACACGCGGCCACACTTACTCCGCTGATTTTAAGAAAATCACGTCGAGACAACGGGCTCATTGCAAGGCTCCAGGGATTGCCGAAATTCAACTGCGCTCTGGTTATACCATGCGCGCCGGCGGTCTTCCCCCACCTTTCGGGTAGGAGAAACCGGGAAATTCGGCGGGTTTTCACTGCCTTGCGAGAATCAAGCTCGCGGCAAGTCAATCGTAATGGTGGTGCCCCGGCCGGGATGTGATTCCGCCCCGATCCGGCCGCCGTGCGCCTCAACCAGCGCCTTGACAATCGCCAATCCCAGCCCGCTTTCGCCTGTCTCCGTATTGCGCGATTTGTCGGCGCGGTGGAAGCGATCGAAGATCAGCGGCAGCTCATCCGGGTCGATACCCACGCCGCTGTCCTGCACCGTCAGGCGGACCGCGCCGGCGGCGGTCTGCGCGCCCAGCACAATTTCACCACCGGGCAGGGTGTAGCGCAGCGCATTGCTCAACAGGTTGCCAAACACCTGCATCATGCGCGTGTCATCCACTTCGACTTCGGGTAGATCATCCGGCGCGGCAATGCGCAGCCGCACCGCCTGCTTTTCAGCCTGCAACTGAAACACACCGGCGGCGCGTTCCAGCAAGGCGCGCGGCGCGACCGGCTGTTTGTGAATGGGCAGTTCGCCGGCATCGGCTTGCGACAACATGCGCAGATCGTCCACCAGACGCTGCAGGCGTTCGATCTCGGCATAAACCAGTTCCATGCGTTGCGGGGTGGGCTGCAGCACGCCGTCGCGCATCGATTCGATGTACCCGGCAATGACCGTCAGCGGGGTGCGCAGGTCGTGGGCAATGTCCGCGGTCATCTGACGGCGCAGCAGGTTAACACGTTCCACTTTTTCCACCATGCGGTTAAAAGCATCGGCCAGCTGCCCGATTTCGTCGTCCGAGGTCACATCCACCGGCTGCTCGGGTTGACCGGCGGTGATGCCCTGCGCCGCGCGCGTCAGCGCCTTGAGCGGGCGGGTGAGGGTGCGCGCCAGTAGCGTTCCCAGGATCAACGCCAATCCGGCGGCGCCCGCCACCGCCAGCAGCAGGGCACGGTTGATGCGTTCCAAATACAACGCTTCAGCCGGGTTAAAATCTGGCGTCCAGATGTCTTCCAAAATGGTGCCAACCTGCCTGCCGTCCACCATCACCGCCGTGCCGCGCGCCAGTTCCACCGCCGAAACCTGCTCGCCGCGCGAAAACTGCGGCTCATAGGGGATGACCACCACGCCGTGGGCGTCCGCCAGGCCAAAGGTCCGGTTGCGGTCTTTGGTGTGCGAGTCTTTGTCGCCTTTGATGGGTGATGCCGTGGCGCGGATCTGAATCAGCGCCTCTTCCACGCCTTTCCACGAACCATTGGCGGCGTAATACGCCGACAGCGTCTCGCCGTAGCTGCTCACCTGCTGGTCGATGATCAGGCGCGTCAGGCGATCGGCGCTGGTCAGGCGGATGAACAGCGCCACCAACCCCGCGGTGACCACCGCCACCAGCACAAAGGCCAACGCAATCTTGAGGTTCAGCGAGCGCTTCATGTGGTCACACCGGCTTGCGAAAGCGATAACCGATGCCGAAGACTGTTTCGATATACTGCGGGTGGGAGGGGTCGTCTTCAATTTTGTCGCGCAGGTTGCAGACATGCACATTGAGTGTGCGGTCCGAACCGGTGAATGTGCCGTTGAACAGCTGCTCGGCGATATCGGCGCGAGTGAACACCCGCCCCGGCGCGCGCATCAGCGCCGCCAGCAAATCAAATTCAATCGGCGTCAGCGCCACCGGTCGATCCCCCACCGTGACGGTGTGCGTCGCCGGATTGAGGGTGATGGCGCCGGCTCGCAGCACGGCGTTCCTGTCCGAGCCGTCCTCGCCGCGGCGCAGCACGGCGCGGATGCGCGCATTCAGTTCGCGCATGCGAAACGGCTTGATCACATAATCGTCCGCGCCCAGGTCCAACCCCAGCACGGCATCGGTCTCTTCCTCGCGCGCGGTGATGATGATCACCGGCGTGGACTGCTCCTGCCGGTAGGCGCGCAGAAACTGGTAGCCGTCCATGCGCGGCATCATGATATCCAGCAGAATCAAATCGGGGTGTTCGTGGCGCGCCGTGTACAGCGCGGCCTGACCGTCCGAGGCGGTAACCACGCGGTAACCCTGCTCCGTCAGGTATTCCTGCAGCAGCTGTCGCACACTGGATTGATCGTCCACAACAAGTATCGTTTCGGGCATCCTTCACCTGCGTTCATTGTATATCCAACTGCCTGCAAGCGTACCATGCGCGCATTAAGAAATGGTTTAGATCTGGTTTGGGTCTCATGAATCCCTTATGGGATAAGAAGTCAACGGTTCAAAAGTTATACGGCATGTATACCGCCTCTAAACCCAATCTGAACCTGCTCCCGTTATCATGAGGTCTGATCCATCAACAAACACTCCGGGCCAACCGGGGAGCAAAGGATAAAAATAATGAGCAGTAAAATTAAATTGGGGATCGATTTCGGCGTGTGGATCGGTTTTCTGGTGGCAACCGAGCCACGCCTGACGGGCATCGCCGTGCACGAATGGTTCAGTCTGGCGTTGGGTGCGGCGCTGCTCACGCATGTGCTGCTGCACTGGTCGTGGATCGTGGCGCTGGTCACGCGCTTTTTTCAGAAGTTGTGGCACGTGTCGCGTTTGAAGTTTGTGCTGGATATACTGCTGTTCGTCGCGTTTATCACCATCTTTTTGAGCGGCGTGATGATCTCACAGGCCATCCTTCCGGCGCTGGGCATTCGCCTGGCGGAAAGCGGCGCGTGGAAGTTCATCCATGGCCAGTCCGTCAATGCCGCCCTTGTGCTGATCGGCCTGCACATCGCGCTGAACTGGAAGGGACTGGTCAACACCGTATCGCGCTGGATCGTTGCGCCGCTGCGTCCGCGCCGCCTGCCGGCGATCGTGCTGCCCAACAATGTGGAAGCCGTGCCGGTGCGCGTGGAAGAACAACGATAAGGGGGATGCCATGGGAAAATGGATCGTACGCGGTTTGGTGGTTCTTCTGGCAGCCGGGTTGATTGCCGGCGGCATGACCTGGGCGGTAAATCAGGGTGGGATTGCGGCAAGTGTTTCTGGCGGGCACGGCGGCGAACGGCTGCAACCGGGTTCTGCGCCCGACGGCGCGTTCTCGCCGGGGCAGGCCAGCGACCTGCCCGGTGGTGGGCGCGTTGAGGGGCACGGCAAGGACACCGCAGGCTTTTCCGGTCAGGCGCTGGGAGCAATCGGCATCAGGGCACTGGGGATTGCCGTCATCGTCGCGCTGGGGGCCGGGCTGCAAGCCCTGATCGCAAAAATGAAAACACGCAGGCCCACAACATCCAGCTAGCGCCTGCTTAAAACGCGGGGCGGCCAATCGGCCGCCCCGTTGGTTTCATACAGGTTCACCGCCCCAGGCCGCCCTTACTCCGAAGGCGGCTCGTCGTCCAGCAGCACGATCTCTCCGGTGGAACCGTTGATGCGAATGCGCTGCCCGCTGTGCAGTCGCCGGGTGGCGCGGTCCACCCCGACGATGGCCGGGATGCCGTATTCCCGCGCCACCACCGCGCCGTGGGTCATCATCCCGCCGACTTCCATCACCAGCCCGGCGGCGGTGAGGAACAACGGCGTCCACGAAGGATCGGTGCCGGGGCAAACCAGGATGTCGCCCGGTTGCAGCCCGGCATGACGCGGATCGAGCACCACGCACACGCGCCCTTCAGCGCTGCCCGGCGAGACCGGGCTGCCGTGTATCGCGCTGCCGTCCGCCGCTCCGGGGGTCAAACCGTCGTAAAAAGCCCGGCCGTCGCTGAGCAGCAGGCGCGGAATTTGCCGGCGCAGACGTTCACGCTGGTACGCGGCGCGCCGCGCGGCGATCAGCCCCGCCCAATCGCGCGCTTCGCGCCCGGCCAACGCGCGAATCTCGGCGAACGAAAGGAAGACCAGGTCGTCGGCTTGCCGTAGCTCACCGGCGGCCACAAATTCAGCGCCAACCGTCAACAACGCCCCACGGACCCGGCCCAGGATTCGCACAATGAAAAACTTGGGGCTTTCGCGCAGGGCCATCATCGCGCGCATGCGCCCGGCCCAAAAGCGCGCCATGCGGCTCTTGAACCAGCCGCCGGGCAAGCGCTGCAGGGCGGCAACCAGCTCATCCACCGCCCGCTCCGCGGCTTTCGCACTGCGCTCGAAGACGACATCCGGGGCGTGAGCCGGATCGGTGATGGTCAAATAACCACTCAATGCCGAGAAAATGTGCGTGGGATCTTCGTTCCAACGTTCGCGACCCAGGTCGATTTCGGCCAGCCCACGTGCGCCGTAGCGCGCCAGAAACGCGCCCACCGCCTGTTGGGCGGCAACGGGTAGCGCACCCTGGCGGTAACGCTGTGCCAGCTCGCGCGGATCGGCATCTTCCACGGCGCGGCGGGCATCCTCATCGGCGCAAATCGCCTGCGCGGTTTGCCAGAGCATCAAATCCATTTCCGTGGTCGGGTTGTGCGCCAGGCCGCGCGTCATATCCAATACGCGATCATCCCAACGGAGCGCGGGCGCGGCGCTTTCGGATGGCAGCGAGTCCGCCAGCCCACCCAACCGGGCAAACGAAGCCATGCCGGCGGCAACGCCGGAAACAAACAGGCGGAAGGTGACCGCAAAATGGCGAACCAGAAAATCCGGAAAAATGTCGGCGATCTGCATCAAGCGGGCATACCGGTCGCCGGAGAGAGCCGTCAGGCGCGCGCCGACCTGCTCCAGAATACGCTCGCCGTGGTCGACAATTTGCGTGCGGCGTTTGTGCGGCGAAGCCAGGTTGCGCAGCACGTTCCAGGCAACGGGCGCAAAAAAGCGCGCCAGCCGCAGGCGGGTTTGCAGGCGAATGCCAGAGCGTTCGGGTTGCAGGCGCGGGTCGTCGATGATGGAGGCGAACGCATCGCGCGAACCGGGATCAACATAGCGAAGGACAAATTGAAAGATGCGCCGCCCGACGGAGTTGCGCAGCAGCGCGGTGACGTTGCCCCACAGGCGTTCACCGGCCACGAACAGCACGGTCTGGTTCTCCGGCTGAAGATCGTACCCAAACAGACGGGCGCCGGCGGTCATCACCCATTTCATCGTGTCCTGCCCGATGGGCGTGATGGCATCCAACATGCCCTGCAGCGCGCCAAACGAGGTCATTACCTTGAGTGGCTCGGCGGGCAAACCCGCCGGGGTGGGAAAGAGCGAGGTAATTGGCCGGACTTGCAGCAGGTGCAGGCGGCCGTCTGCCCAGGCCCATTCAATGTCCTGCGGCGCGCCGTACCCTTCCGCCACGCGCCGACCCAGGCCGGCCAATTCCAGAATGCGCTCGTCGGACAGGGCCTGCCGGCCTGCCGCGTCTTCAGTCCTCACCTGCGTGCCGCCGCCCGCCGCGCTGCGCACCGATAGAGCCTTGGCGCCCAGCGTTTTCGAGCGGATCAGCCCCTGCGCGGTGTCCACAATGTACTGGTCCGGCTCCACCTGTCCGGAAACCACTGCCTCACCCAACCCCAGAGCCGCGTCGATCACACTCTCCGAGCGCAGCCCGCTCAACGGGTTGGCGGTAAAGAGCACCCCCGAGGCTTCGCTTTCCACCATGCGCTGCACCACCACGGCCAGTTCCACGCTCTCGTGCGGCACATGGTTGCGCGTGCGGTAGCCGATGGCGCGCGCCGTCCACAGGCTGCTCCAGCAGCCGGTCACCGCGCGGCACAGCGCATCCAGCCCCTGCACATTCAGGTAGGTGTCTTGCTGCCCGGCAAAGGACAGCTCCGGCAGGTCTTCGGCCGTCGCCGAGGAACGCACCGCCACCGGCGGCGCGCCCAGCGCGGTGTAGGCCGCCTCCAGCTCGCGCTGCAGTTCGCCCGGCAGGTCGCCCCGGGCAAACGCGGCGCGGATTTCCGTCGAAATCGCCTCCAGCGCCTCCAAATCCGCTTCGCCGCTCGGCAGGCGCATGAAAACCACCTCATCCAGCCGGTTGGCCCGCACAAAGTCACGGTAGGCTTGCGTGGTCAGGATAAATCCGCCCGGCACTTCAAATCCCGCCTGTGCCAGGCGCATCAGGTTGGCGCCTTTGCCGCCCACCCGCGCCAAATCCGGCGCATCGCCGGTGGAGATCGGTACAAGGTAAGCGCCAAAAAAGGTCATGGGTGCCGGTCCGTTGGGAAGAATGAAAAACGCGGCTCAGCCGCAATGTTCGACGTAGATATAACGTGCCGCGGCAAACCCCAGCGTTACGGGTTTTCCTTCAATGCGCAGTGTGACGGTCTGGTTAAACGGCAAAACCTCTTCCACCACCGCCGTCTGCCCGGTGATGACCGATTTTTGCTCCAGGAAACTGAGCATCTCCGGCGATTCTTCCGCCAGCTCATGCACCCGGCGAATCACCACCCGGTCGCCTGCGCTGGATTGGGTGAGCGGCGTCCAATCGCGCACCACGGCTTCGTGCCCCGGCAGCGGGTTGCCGTGCGGACAGACCTGCGGGTCGCGCATTTCTTTCAGCAGCACGGCTTCCAGTTCTGCCGATATGGTGTGCTCCATGCCGTGCGCTTCCTTGTGCAGCTTCGACCAGGAGAGCATGCGCGCCAGCATCCACTCGGTGAGCATATGGCGGCGCATCACATTCCGGGCGGCTTCCAGGCCCTGCGCGGTCAAGTGCGTACCCTCATGCGGGTCCATCGTCACCCAGCCGTCACGCACCATGCGCTTCAACGTGTTGGTGACGGTCGGAGCGGATACGCCCAGCAGCTCGGCCAGGCGCGCGCCAACAATCGGCTCGCCGTCGCGTTCCAACACGTACAGCAGGCTGAGGTAATCTTCAACGGCTCGGGGCAGTTTTTCCTGGCTCATGGGCTTTCCTGACGGGTTCGCGCGCGCCAACCCCATCGGTATTTTAATGCCGGACACCTTACAAAACAATTCGATTCCAGGTCATGACATCCGGCAGGGTTGACACCGGCTAAATTTCGCTTATAAATGGAATTGTATTAGCATATGCTAATACAAGACATTAACCGATCCAAACTCATTATAGTCCGCCTCAAACAGGCGTCAAGATCAGGAGTTCTCCCCATGACACCCCGGATATCCACACAGAAGCCATTAAATGGGTTAAAAGCCGGTGAACACGGTGTGGTTGTGCAGCTCGGCGGCGGCGGTCAGGTCAACGGCCGCCTGACATCGCTGGGCATGACCCCCGGCGTGGAAGTGGACATGCTGCAAAACTTCGGGCGCGGCCCGTTGATGGTGCTGGTGCGCGGTACGCGCGTGGCGCTGGGGCGCGGCGAAGCCCGCAATATTCTCGTTCAGGTAAACGGCCTGTGATCAACCATTGCGCGCCGGCATCCCCGGCCCGGACTCGCCCCGTCACCGCGGGCACCCGCCAGATTGCCCTGGCCGGGCAGCCCAACATGGGTAAATCCACCCTGTTTAACCTGCTCACCGGCCTCAACCAGCACGTCGGCAACTGGGCCGGCAAAACCGTCGAGCGCCGCGAAGGGCGTTTTCACCACGAAGGGCGCGAGTACGTGCTGGTGGATTTGCCGGGCACCTACAGCCTGACGGCCAACTCGCCCGAAGAGGTCATTGCCCGCGAATACATCCTGCGCGATCAGCCCGATATCGTCATTGCCGTGGTGAGCGCGGCCAACCTGGAGCGCAGCCTGTATCTCGTCTCCGAGCTGGTCAGCCTGGAAGCCCCGGTGGTGGTGGCGTTGAACATGATGGATGTGGCCCAGCAGGAAGGCATTTCGGTGGAACCCGAAGTGCTGGAAGCCGCGCTGGGGTTGCCGGTGGTGCCCATGACCGCCACGCGCTCCAGGGGTGTGGCCGATTTACTGGCCGTGGTGGAGCAGGTGTTAAGCGGCGCGCGACGCATCTCTCCGCGCCAGCCCGAAATCCGCGCCGACCATGCCGATGTGCTCGAGCAAATTTCACAAATCATCGCCGGGAATGTGCCGCCGCCCTACCCGCAAAGCTGGATCGCGCTCAAACTGCTGGAAGGCGACGCCGAAGTGCTGCGCCGCATGCAAACCACCTTACCCACCGAGCGCTGGGCGCAGGTGCAGGATCTGTTGCGCCAACACGATGACGCCTTGCTGGCCATCGCCTCGGGACGCTATGAATGGATCGGCCGCATGGTGCGCGCCGCCGTGCTGCGCCCCAAAACCGGGCAAATCAGTCTGACCAGCCGGCTGGACCGCTGGGCGGCTCACCCCGTGTGGGGCTTGCTGCTGCTGGCCGGCATTCTGGGCGGCGTGTTCTGGTTGACGTTCAACATCGGCTTTCCGCTGCAGTCCGCGCTGGATACGTACCTGATCGCCCCGCTGGGTCAGGCCGCCGCCGGGCTGCTGGCCGGGGCGCCGTTCTGGCTGCGCGGGCTACTGGTGGATGGCATTATCGCCAGCGTCGGCTCGGTGCTCACCTTTTTGCCCATCATGGTCATTTTCTTCGCCGTTTTTGGCCTGCTGGAAGACGTGGGATACATGGCGCGCGCCGCGTATGTGATGGACAACTTCATGCACGCCATGGGACTGCACGGCAAGTCGTTCCTGCCGCTCTTCCTCGGTTTTGGCTGCAACGTGCCCGCCGTGATGGGCACGCGCGTCATCGATTCCTGGCCGGCGCGGCTGCTCACCATCCTGGTATCGCCGCTGGTGCCCTGCACGGCGCGCATGGCGGTGGTCACCTTCCTCGCCCCGGCGTTCTTTGGCCGTCAGGCCGCGCTCATCTCCTGGGGACTGGTGATGCTTTCTCTGACCCTGTTGGTGATCAGTGGCATCCTGCTCAACCGCACCATCTTCCGCGGGCAGCGTTCGGCCTTCATCATGGAAATGCCGCTCTACCACCTGCCCAACCCACGCACCATCGGCCTGCTCGTCGGTCAGCGCACGTTGTCCTTCCTCAAAAAAGCCGGTACGGTCATCCTGGGCATATCGGTGGTGGTCTGGGCCCTTTCAGTGCTGCCCGGCGGCGATTTGGAAACCAGTTATCTGGCGCGCCTGGGTTCCCTGCTGGAGCCGGTCGGCCGCTGGATGGGCCTGGACTGGCGCCTGACGGTGGCGCTGCTGACCAGTTTTCTGGCCAAGGAAAATTCGATCGCCACGCTGGGCGTGCTGTTTAAAACCGGCGAAAACGCCGGGCTGGCCCCGCTGCTGGCGGCCACCTACTCCCCGGCGGTCGGCCTGTCCTTTCTGACCGTATCCATCTTGTTCATCCCCTGCGCCGCCACGGTGGCGGCCATCCGTCAGGAGACCGGCTCGTGGCGTTGGACGCTGGCCAGCGTGGTGCTTCTGCTGGGCATCTCGGTGGGCATGGCGGCCCTGGCCTATGCGCTGGCGCGCGGATTGGGATGGTGAAACCATGCTGGAGCAATTGCTGAAAGCGATTCGCGCCGGAGGCGCGCTGGACGCCGCGCAACTGGCGGCGCGCCTGAACACCACCCCCGAACTGGTGCGCGCCATGCTGGAGCACTTGCAGCGCATTGGTTTGTTGAGCGACGCCTCCGCCTGTGCCGGTTCCGGTTGCGAGGGCTGCTCCCTTTCGGGCAACTGCCGCCCGGCGGCGCTGCGCGTGTGGGGCTACAACAGCGAATCCTAGTCACGCAGAGCACAGCCATCCCATGCACACGGCGCGCGCAGGCGCGCCTTTCGTTTTAACCGGTCAAACGCAGGTATAATACACTCGCAGAGAGGGAAAATTCATGGAATTACATGTCGACCTTTTTATTCTGGCCTTTGCCCTGGCCTTCGGAATCGCCGCCTACATGGCGGAGCTGGTGGTCACGCGCGCCAATGCCCGCTGGCAGGATTTCTACCGCCGCTACCCGGTCATTCCCGGCGATATCGTCATGATTGGCGACAGCATCACCGACCTGTCGCGCTGGGATGAGCTGCTGCCCGAGTTCCCGGTGAAGAATCGCGGCATTTCCGCCGACCTGACCAAAGGCGTGGCCGGGCGGCTGGATCAGATCATCCCCGGCAAACCGGCCGCCGTATTCATTCTGATCGGCACCAACGATCTGCCGTGGTACGTGCTGCACACCGACGGGCACATTTTCAAATACTACGAAAAGATTTTGCAGCAATTGCGCAGTGAGACGCCCGAAACGCACGTGTTCGTCCAGTCGCTGCTGCCGCGCGCGCGGCGCTATGCCAGACGCGTGCAGCGCGTCAACGCCCGTCTGCGCGAACTGGCCGGCCAATACGGCTGCACGTATGTCGACCTGTATGCGCACTTTGTGGACGGCAACAACCGCATGAATCCACAGTATTCCAACGACGCGCTGCACCTCAACGGCGCAGGCTATGCCCTGTGGGTCAAAATCCTCGAACCGCACCTGGCGCCCTATCGCCGCGCCGCGTAACGCCTGTGCCGTGTGCCTGCCCCGTGCAACCGCCGCCTGAATGCGGCGGTTTTTGTTTGCCTTGCAGAATCGATAAGTGACGGTTTTGTCCGTATCGAATCGCTGGAAACCGGGTTTAATCAGTCATACGCGCGGCGGTGACGTCACAGTCTCCACCGTGTGCATGCCCGGCGAAAAATAGGCGGCGGCATATCCCACCAATATGGCTCACGGCTCATCCGCTATTTCGCCCCGTCCTTTACGATTATTGCATTCAGGTATCCACTGCCGATTTTCATCCCCCTGAAAAAAGCACGATACAGGAGATCTATGTTATCTGAAAAGCTGCTCTACTGGGCCTCGCGGCCGGTGGTAACCACCTATACCGGTACGATGTTGAACATGGATGTGCAGATGCACGAAAAAATGCCGCGAGGGGCCAAAATCGTGGCAGCCAATCACCCTACCACCACCGATCCCTTCTTTGTTGCCGCCATGGTGCGCCAGCAATCGTTTATCTTGATCAATAATTTGCTCTTCCAGGTGCCCGTGCTGGGCGAATACCTGCGCCGCTCCGGACACATACCCGTCAAAGTGGGCGAAGGTCAGGCCGCGCTCGACGCCGCCGTCGAGCACCTGCGCCAGGGGCACACCATCATCATCTTCCCCGAAGGCGCGCTCAGCCCCGAGCAGGGCGGTTTTCAGCAGGCCCGCACCGGCGTGGCGCGCCTGGCGCTGATGACCGGCGCCCCGGTGATCCCGGTGGGCATTCATCTGCTGCGCGACCGCGTGCGCGTGATGCGCTCGACCGTGCGCGGCGTGGTGGAACAAAGCCGCTGGTACCTGCACGGGCCGTACAACCTCACGATCGGCAAGCCGCTGGTTTTCCACGGCAATGCGGAAGACCGCCCGCACGTGCGCAGCGTGGCCGACAGTGTGATGCACCACATTATTGAGCTGGCGCGCGAGAGCGAAATTCGCATGGATCAGGCGCCAACCGCCCTGACCACCCTGCCCAGCAGCCTGTAATCCGGTTGGGTCCCTCCCCAATCCCATTTGGCTCCTCAAACCCCGACGTCCGAGATGACGTCGGGGTTGTTTTTTGCCATCATTCGTACAATCCCGTGGAGTCTTGCCCTTCGCCGCCGTGCCCGGCGTCTTTTTTTCGTTTCCATCCGCATGCATCAGTGGGAGAGATCCCTTTGCTGTTTTGCATAACATTCTGCAAAAACATTATACATTCATGCGTTTTTTATTGTATACACCTCATACACCCGGTATGATTGTCTTAACCAATCGCTGCGCGGCAGCGATACCAGAAAAACGAGAGGGAAAAATGAAACGCACCCAATTCTTACCGGTTGTAATGGTCACGCTGATGCTGGCCGTGCTCTTCTCCGCCTTTATGCCCACCGCCGTGCAGGCCAAAGCCAAAGGCGCAACCATTGTGGATGTCGCTCTGAGCGTCAACGCCGAATCGGGCGAATTCTCCACCCTGATCGCCGCGCTGCAATCCGCCGGCCTGGTCGGCGCGTTGGACGGCAAAGGTCAATTCACCGTATTCGCTCCCACCGACGCGGCGTTTGCCAAGTTGGGCCTGAACGCCGAAAACATCGGCACGCTCGACAAAGCCACCCTGCGCAACATTTTGCTCTACCATGTCGCGCGCGGTGCTCGCTACGCGGAAGATGTAGCCGACTCCAGCCGCATCCGCATGCTCAACCGCGGTTTCACCTTCGTCACCGTCTCCGGCTCCTCGGTCTTCATCAATGACGCCCAAATTCTGGCCGTGGACGTGAAAGCCTCCAACGGCGTCATCCATGTGATCGACACCGTGCTGCTGCCCTGATCGAATACCTCTTTACCGGTTGAAAAACGCCCCGGAAAAACATCCGGGGCGTTTGCATTTTTCGTTAATCAGGCTTCGTCGGGTTCTAACCCACCGGGCTTGCGGCGCAGGAACATCCACGCTGCCCCCGCCAGCAGCACGCCCAGGCCGATCCACAGCGCGTATTGCCGGAAGATCGAACTGATCTGCTCCCATTCGTGCCCGAAGAAATACCCCAACCCGATCAGCAGCGTACACCAGAGGTACGCCCCGGCCAGCGTGGCCGCCAGAAAGCGCGGGTAAGGCATGTGCGCCAACCCGGCGGGGATGTTGACCAGTGTGCGTATGCCCGGCACCATGCGTCCGAAGAATACCAGCCGCCCACCCCAGCGCTGGAACTGCTGCTCGGCGCGCACAATATGCGCCGGGTCCAGGCGGATCCAACGCGCGGCGCGCTCCACCAGCGGCCGGCCGCCCAGCCGCGCCGCCCAGTACATCAACGACGCGCCCAGCGTGCTGGCCAGCGCGGCAATGGCCCCGCCCCACAGCGCCCCAAGCGGCGAAGCTTCGTGGTTGGCCAGCAGCAGCCACCCGGCCAGCCCCAGAATGATCTCGCTGGGGGTGATGTTGGTGGCATTTTCAAACAGCATCAGCCCGGCCACACCCCACCAGCCGAATTGGTCAAAAATGGATTGCAAACCGCCCAAAATCAGGGCCTCGATTTGGTCAAACACGCGCACACTCCTTATGGATAAAAAAAGACCATCGCGGTTGGCGATGGTCTGGCATTTCCAGGCGGCCGGGAGTTTCTCTCCGGATTGACGACCGTCCATCCTGCGAGTGCAGGCTGCTACTCCCCATGCGGGATGGCACAAGTGTAGCGGATGCGACAGTAAATGTCAACCCGCGCGTCGGCGGAGGGTTTACGAGGCATCCGGCGAGGTTGCCAGCCCGGCGCGTCGCGCCTGCTCCGATTTGCGGCGCGAGAGCAGTGCTTCGGTGGTGAAGATGGCCAATGCCACCCAGATGATGCTGAAACCGATCAGGCGCGAAACATCGAACGGTTCGCGGTAGACGAACACGCCGATGATAAATTGCAAGGTGGGCGCGCCGTACTGCAGCAGGCCGATGGTGGTGAGCGACACGGTGCGCGCGCCGACGGCAAAGAACAGCAGCGGCACGGCGGTCACCACGCCGGTCAGCGCCAGCAGCAGGCTGGTCAGCGGGGCGGCATGCCCAAACGCCGCCGTGCCGTTGGCCTGCAGGAAGGCCAGGTAACCCAGGGCCGGAATGAACAGCGCGGCGGTTTCCAGTGTCAGGCCGGGCATGGCGCCCAGCGGCGCGCGTTTTTTCATCAGGCCGTAAAAGCCAAAGGAAAGCGCCAGCACCAGCGAAACCCACGGCAGCGAACCGTAGCTGATCGTCAGATAGGCCACTCCGGCAGTGGCCAAAATCAGTGGCAGCCATTGCAGCGGGCGCAGGCGTTCGCCCAGGAAAATCATGCCCAGCATCACGCTCACCAGCGGGTTGATGAAATAGCCCAGGCTGGATTCGACGATATAGCCCGAATTGACCGCCCAGACGTAGGTGCCCCAGTTGATGCCCAGCAGCACGCCCGCAACGGCATAAACAAACAGCGTGCGGCGGTTGACCGACCGCAGGGTGGTGGTAATTTCCTTGCGCGCCAGCAGCAGCAGAACAACAAACAGGAAGGACCACACCACGCGGTGCGCCAGAATTTCAAACGCGGGAACCGTTTTAATGGCTTTAAAATACAGCGGGAAAATGCCCCACATGGCATAGGCGGCGCCCGCATAGATGATCCCTTTGTTCATGGTCTTTCGTCCTTTGGATGGAATGGCGGCGCAGAGCGCGAGCGGTTCATTATAATCCCTGTGGATCGAAATTGCCGGAATTGAAAAGAATCCGCAAACTTGCGCGCGCAGGCCGCGCCGCGGTACAATCAACCCGACCAAAAAACCAACTTGAACCGCAGGGAGAGATGAGCATGGCGCTGGAACCCGGAATAGTGTATGAAATGAGCATCACTGTGCAGGAAGAGGACACGGCGCGCGTGTCCGGTGGCGAAACGCTCCCGCCGGTGTTGAGCACGCCGCGCCTAATCAGTTATCTGGAGCGCAGCTCGCACCGCAGCATTCTGCCATACCTGGCCGAAGGCCAGACCAGCGTGGGCACTCTGGTCAACATGCGCCACCTGGCCGCTACGCCGGTGGGCATGCAGGCGCGTTTTCGCGCGGAATTGCTGGAGGTGGACGGGCGGCGGCTGCGGTTTAAGATCGAAGCCTGGGATGAGGTGGACAAAATTGCCGAGGGCGAGCACGAGCGTTTTATCATCGACCGCGCGCGCTTCGACGAGCGCCTGGAGAAGAAACGGGCGCAAATCGGCAATCCATGAGCTGTGCAGGGTGGATGGAACAAACTCGGCGCCGTTTGCGGCGTTGAGAGCCGCGGCCGGATTCGATGTCTTGATTTTCCTGTCCGCTGACCTCCGACGACCGTCCACTACGCCTTCATACCGTCCCACACCGCATTCGAAATCGTCGCCCAGCGCCGGTTGACATCCGGCACGTCCAGCATGCCATTGCAGGTAAAGGCTGTCACCAGCCCGGCGCGGCGATCGGCCCACACCATGCAGGTGCCCATGCCCATGCCTGAAAATGTCGCCGCGCTGCTGCCCCAGCCCAACACCGAGCGGCGCGGATCGGGGTCACGCTGCGAACCGCCGCCCATGATCATCCCCAGCCCCCAGTTCATCGTACCCTTCACATAGCCGTCATAGCCGTCGTAATGGCTTTGCGCGGCCAGTGCAATCGTCTCCGGCTGCAGGTAGCGCCTGCCGCCGTACGCGCCGCCGTCCAACAGCATCTGGAAGAACACCGCCAGCTCGCGCGCGGTGCTGTGCAGTCCGGCCGCCGGGATCAACGCGCGGCGGATGAACGGCAGGTTGAACAGAGCGGCGGTGGTGCGCATCGACGGCGAAACGGCTTCCAGGCGCGGCGAGTGATGCAGCTCGCCGGCGGGAATACGCATCCAGGTGCGGCGCAGGCCCATCGGCGCAAAGAACGTCTCACTCAAGAAACGGTCGATGGGCAGCCCCGTCACGCGCCGCACCACCTCACCCAGGATGAAGCCGAAGTTGACCAGATGATAACAGGTCTGCGTGCCAGGCGGGAAGACCGCCGGCGTGCGCGCCAGATCGCGCGTGACCAACCCCCAGAACGGCCAGAGAAAGACCTGACGTTGCAAATGCGGAGAAGGTACACCGGCCTGATGCAGCAACGCATGGCGAATGGTGGCGGTTTGCTTGCCGCCCCGGGCAAATTCCGGCCAGTAGCGCGCCACCGGCGCATCCAACTCCAGGCGGCCTTCTTCCAGCAGGCGCAGCACAGCCACCGCCGTGAACACCTTGCTCACCGAAAAAACCACAAACGGCGTATCGCCATCCACGGCGGGCGTACCCGCGCGATAGCCGGCCAGGTCCACCACTCGTTCACCGCGCCGGTGAACCACCAGTTGCGCGGCGCGGTGCAGCTTCTCGTCATTCAGCAGCACGTTGAACACATCCGCGCTGGGGCCAAATTCGGGCAAAATCATGCGCACCTCTCCCCCGGTTGGGGGGTTGATTTTTGAGTGAGTGTATTGTACCGGTAAATGCCGAAAGAGTATAATCGACCGGTTTCGGAATTAAGCGGGCAAGGCGGATGGATATGACGGAATTGTTTTTTCTCTTAATCACCTACCTGGGCGTGGCCGCCGCGGCGGCATCCGGCGTGATGGAAGCGCGCCGCAAGCGTATGGACGTGGTCGGCGCGTGCGTGGTGGCCTTCATCACCGCGCTGGGCGGCGGCACACTGCGCGATATGCTGCTGGGGCGCATGCCAGTTTTCTGGATTCGCGAGCAAGCCTTTGCCTATGCCGCGCTGGCGGTGGCTGTGGTGGTATTCTATTCCTCGCGTCTGCGCACCATCACGCTGCGCTCCATCCTCATTCCCGATGCGCTTGGACTGGGCGTTTTCAGCATTTTGGGCGCCGAATACGGCCTGCAGGCAGGCACCTCGCTCTTCATGGCCTCGCTGATGGGCGTGATCACCGGTATTTTTGGCGGGGTGCTGCGCGATGTGATCTGCAACGAGATTCCTTCGGTGTTCAACAGCAGCACCTACCTGTACGCCACCTGCTCCTTCCTGGGCGCCTGGGTCTACCTGCTGGCGCTGCGCGTCGGGCTGAACGCCACGCCTGCCTCCGCACTGGGCATCGTCTTCATCGTCGCCCTGCGCGTGCTGGCGGTGCGCTACGCCATTCGCCTGCCCGAACCCGCCTGAAAAGAGCTCATCCACGGATACACACGGATTTTTACGCTCCTCTTTTTGATGCCACCGCCGTCCCTTTCCCGTGTAATACTCTGCGCGGAATGCAGTATAAACAGATAGAGTGCATGCACGTGGAGATCCTGAATGCAAAGAAAACCAACCCACCAACCGGCCTTTGTGCCGCTGGAACAGGCGTTTGAGCAAACCTACCCGGCCGTGTTTCGATATTTTCGCTACTGCGGGGTGGATGCTGACACCGCCAACGACCTGGCCGCCGCCACCTTTGAGCGCGCGCTGCGCTTCTTGCGCAGCTACGATCCCAAAAAATCCGCGCTCAACACCTGGCTGTTCACCATTGCCCGCAATGTGGCCGCCGACCACTGGAAGGCGCAGCGTCGCGGCGCCGCCCTGCCTTTGGAGGCCGCCGATTCTGCCCCCACCGGCGACCCCCTGCCGGAAAGCGCCCTGATCGCCCGCGACGACCAACGTCAGGTGCTGGCGGCGCTGCGCGCGCTGGACGAGCGCGAACGCGACTTGCTGGCCCTCAAATTCGCCGGGCGCATGACCAACCGCCAAATCGCCGCGCTGACCGGCCTGACTGAAGCCAATGTGGGGGTCATTGTCTACCGCAGTTTACAAAAGATGCGCGTGCAGCTTGCCGCGCTGGAATCAGAGGTGCAGCATGCGTGACCCCTTCCAACCGGATGAATTGAACCGCGCGCTGGACGGCCTGCTCGGAATCGGCAACGCCGCCCAACCGGCGGACCTTGCCAACGCCGAGCGCGAGATGCTGGATGCCGCGCGCCGCCTGAACGCCGTGGACCTCTCGGGCGAGATGCGCCCATCGCCGGCCCAGGCCGCGCGCTGGAAACAGGCGGCGAAAGCCGCCGCCCGCCCCGCGCCGACCGCCCGCCCACCTGCCTTGCGCTGGGTGTGGGCCGGGCTGGCTGTGGCCCTGCTGGCGGTGCTGGTCATCTTCCGTCAGCCGGTGATGGCCGCCGTGGGACGCCTGTTTGGCTTCGGCTACAGTCCCGAAACCGGCTTTGTGCGCCTGGGCGACGTGCGTATGTTAAGCCGTCCCGTGCTGCAGGAACACGACGGCCGCAGCCTGACGGTCGTGCGCGGCCTGGCCGACGCCGAGGATACGCAAATCTGGCTGGCTTACTCGGCCGACGCGCGGCCCGGCGACGATGCCGGACTGGAACTGCCCGACGGCACGCGCCTGGATGTGCTGGGGTGGGCCTGGACGGAAAATAAACCCGGCGCGCTGGGCGTGGTTTTGACCTTCCCGCCCCTGCCGGACGATGTGTCCCAAACGCTGCTGAGCCTGCCCGAAGGCTGGCGGCTGCCGCTGGAGTGGGTGCCCGCCGAACAATCGGACTTGCAGGCCGCCAACGTGAGCGTGCCTTATCCCGTCTCCCCCGCCGGGACGGTCGAACCGGACTCCGGCGGTGAACCGCCCGCCCTGCAACCCTGCCTGCAAACCAGCGGGCTGGAAGTGTGCGTGCGCGCCGCTTCGCCGTCCGCCGAGGGCCTCGACGTGCTGGTGGCCGTGCGCAGCCTGGACGGCGCGCTCACCCCCGGCACGGGTTGGGATATGATTCCCGAACTCTTGAGCGATACCCTGCGTCTGGAACTGGTGGACGACTCCGGGCGCGTCAGCCCGGCGCTGCCGGGCAGCACATCGGCCGCCCAGCCGCAGGGCGACGAATGGCTGCAAACGCTGCGCTTTGCGCGGCCGGCCGGAGACGCGCAAACCCTCACCCTGCGCCTGCCAGGCGTGTACGCCTCGGCGCCCTTCAACCCACCGCACGCCATCGAAATCGACCTGGGGGCACAACCCCGGGCCGGGCAAACCATCCCGCTGGATGAGACCCTGCGCGTGGAGGACATGAGCATGCACTACAACCAGGCTTCGGTGTACACCAACCCCGGCGGCCGCCTGTCGCTGACCCTGATCAGCGACCCGATCGCCGCCGTGAACGGGCGCATCCTCGCCGGGTTGGAACTGGGCAAGCCGCAGGGCATCGACAGCGGCTACGGCTCCGGCGGCTTCCGTCTGGACGAACCGCGCATCGAGATCAACGCCGATTTGATCGACCCGTCCGGCAACATCGTCAGCGGAACGCTGGTCTTCCCGGTTGAAAAAGCCCACTTGCTGCTGATCGGGCCGTTCGAGCTGGTCTTCAGCGCGCCGGAAGCCCCGGCTCCGGCTGAAACCCCGGCAACGGCCGGCGGAGACTTCCAGCCGCCCGCCGCGCGCGAGCCGCTGCCCCTGACCGGATTTGAAATGGGCGCGGTGGACGCGCAACCCGGCGACCTGCTGTACAGCGCGCTGGAAGGCGCCAACAGCGGGCTGTACCGGACCGGGACCGACCTGTACGCGCGCCGCCTGGGCACGCTGCCCGGTCAGGTGGTCTCCTTCCAACTGCATGCCGACTGGCAGGGCATGGATTATTTGACCGCCGATGCCTTCAACGGCGACGGTACGTTGGACGGCGTGCGCCTGTTCAGCCTGCGCTTTGGCGACGAGCTGCCGCGCGAGATTCTGGACCTGCCCGAGAACAAGATCGTGTGGCCGGCCTGGTCGCCGGACGGGCGTTTTCTGGCCTATCAACACGTGGACGAACGCCCCGGCATCTTCGGCCGCCGCCTGCACGTGGTGGACCTGACCTGCCGGGAGAACGGCGAATGCATTCCGCAGACGCTGGACGTGCCGGATGCCCTGGACCTGAACACCCCGTTGTGGTCGCCGGACAGCCAACACATCGCGCTGGGCGGACGGGCCAACGATTCAGGTCAGGGTGGGGATGTGTACGTGGTAAGCCTGAACGACAACGGCACGCTCGGCGGTTACCTGAACGCCAGCGCCAGCCCGGAATCGGACGATTGGCCGGCGCAGTGGCGGCCGGACGGCACCCTGGTGTATGCCTGCACCGCTCCGTCCATGCCGGTGAACGAGTACGATCTATGTCAGGCATCCTCCGACGGTTTGGCGCGCCAATCGCTGCGGAGATTGCCGTTCAACATGCACAGCTTCATCCTCTCGCCCGACGGCACCTTGCTGCTGGATCAGGTGATGGACGCCGGTCAGATACAGGTGCGCGTGTTGAACATCACTGAAAGCGAAGCCCGCCTGCTGGGCGGCGGCGAGCGCAGCGCCAACTTCCAATTCGCCCCGGACAGCCGCCGCGTGGCCATGCTGCACGCCGACAACAAGTTGCTCTCCGTGCTGGACGCTCTCAGCGGCGAGGTGACCCTGGTGGCCGAAGCCTGGGACGGGCGCATCACGCAGGTCTTCTGGGCGCGCTGAACGGTGTACCAAAGATAAGAAAAACGGGCGGCCGAATGGCCGCCCGTGTGCGTTGCCGGGCAGGGATTAATATTGCAGGAACACGTGGAAGCGGTCGTCCACCGGCACCTGCGAAGCCTGGCGCGTGACCATGGCCGCAAGGTCTATGATGGCGCGCGACATGGGCGATTTGCTGTCGTTCAGCAGCAGCGGCACGCCGAGGTTGGCCGCTTTGTACGCCGCCGGGTCGGCCGGAATGGTCATGGCGATCGGATTCTTCAACGTGTCGCTCATCTTCTTGACGGTGATGGGGCTGTTCTTGTCAAAGCGGTTGACCACGAGCACCAGGCGGTTGCGGTCGAAACCGATGCTGTCCCACATTTCCAGGAAGCTGCGCGCCGAGCGAATGGCGGCAATTTCCTGCGTGACGACCAGCACGGTGATATCGCCGCTATCCATCGCCGCCAGCGACGTCTCATTCAGGAAGGGGTGCGTGTTGATCACCACATAGCGGTACATGTCGCGCATGTATTCCACAATGCGGCAGAATTGCTCGCCGGAGATCGTGTCGGTCAGCCCGGCATGGCTGGGCGCCGGCAAAATGTACATGCCCGATGTCTTGTGATACAGCATCACATCTTCCACCAGGCGGTTGTCCAGGTCTTTGACGCGCGGCGCCAGATCGAGCAGCGAAAGCCGCCCAATTTCGTTGAACATCAGCGCCACATCGCCAAACTGCAGGCTGCCGTCCACCAGCGCCACGTTGTAATCGGCGGAGCGCAGCGCCAGCGACAGGTTGATGGCCAGCGTGGTGGTGCCTGCGCCGCCCTTGGGGCTGTAGACAGAGATGATGTTACCCTGCGCGGCGCGTGAGATTACGACGGGTTGGGTCGGCTCATAGGCAAACGGCTGCAAGCGACGGCGCTCGCTCTCGGCCAGTTCACCGCCGCGTTTCACCACCTCGGTCAGCTCGTCCAGCGAAACATCGTACGTCAAAAAGTCGAACGCGCCGTTGCGCATCGCATTCAGGACAATGTCGTATTGCTTATCCTGTGAAATGATCACCACCTGAACTTCCGGAAACTCCTGGCGGATCATTTCGGTGAACTTAATGCCGTCCACATCGGGCAGCGACTGTTCCACCAGCACCATATCCGGGCGGGTGACGCGCATCATTCCCAGGGCGTCCGCGGCGGTTTTGGCGTCCTCGCAGACGGCCAGCCGGTCGATCATGGCAAATAATTTATGGAACGACCGAACTACGTTCGGGTTGTGCTCCACCAGCAAGACACTCGTACGTCCATCAGCTCCCATGGAATCCCTCCTCGGCAGAATTGCCCACTGTGTTTTATTGTACTCGCCCCGGTCATTTTGGCAATACGAAGTTTGGCCGGTTCAACGGATGGGAGGAGCGGATTTTGCCGAACTTCTCCGGCCTGAACCTTGCAACGTTTTTCGCAGGACGCAATTCTTAATGAATCGCATTAATAATACCAAATAGTGATGAAACGGATTAAAATTACAAAAGCCTAAGGAACAGAATCCGGCTGGGTGAGTATAATAATCAAAAGGCATCACCTGTTTGGAATGCGTGTGTACAAGAACCTTGATTTAAGGTTTGAATGATCCAGGAGGGGGCATGTCTGCGGAGTTATCGATGAATCCTGATGTGAGAGACAAGAGCGAGAACGAGGCGCCCGATCCCATTTTTGCCGGCGTGCCGGAACGCGATGAAGCCATTGAACTGCGGAATACCAGTTTCCAGCTTACGCGCAACCCGGCGGTCTGGCTGAAGAGCACGGTGGACGGCGCCACACACACTTACCGGCGCTGGCGCAGCCTGCAAACTGAAATTCGCAAATACCCCGTTGAATCCGACCGGCTGTGGCAGAACATTGAATCCAACCTGAGCGACTACCGTTTGTGCATCACGCGCCTTTCGCACAAGGCCGAACGCGTCGACGATCAGGTATGGGAACTGTATTTCCAGGTCAAGAACGAGCGCGAACGCCTGACCATTGAAGGCGCCCAGGGGTTTATGGTTCTTAAACCGGTGAACACCCTGGAGGAAATGAGCGGGAACTGGAAAAAGCTGCAAATGAGCCAGACGCAGTTGCTGCGCCTGGTGGAACGCGCCCCCACCTCGTTGGAATTTTATGACAAGATGCAGCTCATGCGCGCCGAACGGCGCGCGCAGCGCGAGCGTGAAGAGGAAGATCTCTCGCGCATCAACGAGGCGCGCGATTCGCTGATCAGCGCAATCGGCAACGTGCGCCAGTTGTACGACGAAGAGCGCGTGGCCTACTCTTCCAAGCTGCTCAGCATGGAAGACGCCGAACGCTACTGGGAAGAGCGTCTGAAGGAACTGGAAGACGAAGAAACCATGCGCTCCACCAGCGTGGAAGAGGTCATCTACCAGATCAACTCGCTGGAAAACCTGGTGCGCAGCGCGCCCAACCTGGTGCTGCGCATCCGCGAGGTGGAAGAACGCCTGACGCACATCATCTCCACCCACGACCTGCTGCTGGCCAACGGCAAATCGATCATCCCGCAGAAGGAAATGGTGCGTATCTCCGGCAAGCTGTACGAGCAGGTGCCGCGCATGTGGGCCTCGGGCCAGCGCGCCGAGCTGGAACACACTCTGGAAACAATGGAAAGTTTCCTCAGCTCCTACGAGAATTCGGTGGAGACGGAATTGATGTTCCTGGAACGCCGCCGCCCCGGCCTGACCCGCGCCCTTTCCGCGCCGATGGACGACAGCAACGCCATCCTCGCGCAGATCAGCGCCATGGCCCGCTCATTGGTCAACGCCATCGATGCGCGCGACCGCTTCATGCGTGGGCATTCCGAAAGCGTGGCGCGTCTGTCGGTGCAAATCGGCCAGGCCATGCAGTGGCCGCAGGGCGAGCTGGACTACCTGTACGTGGCCGCGCTGCTGCACGACGTGGGCAAGATCAGCATCCCCGAAACCATCCTCTCCAAAACCACCGCGCTCAACTCGGAAGAATGGCGCATTATTCAGATGCACCCCTACTTCAGCGCGCAGATCATCAAACCCATCGACATTCTGGCGCGTATCGTGCCGTGGGTCTACCACCACCAGGAACGCTGGGACGGCGCCGGTTACCCCAATCACCTGGTCAAGCACGAAATTCCGATGGGCGCCAACATCATCGCCCTGGCCGAAGCCTACTCGGTGATGATTTGCGACCTGCCCTACCGGCCGGGACGCACCAAAGAAGAAGCGTTGGAGATCGTCCGTCAAAATTCGGGCGTGCAGTTCTGCCCCGAAGTTGTCGAAGCCTTCCTCTCGCTGGATCATTCCTGATTGCAGAAAGCTGGGCGAAATGAAAACACAACGCGTCATCCAACCCATGATCCACTACGCGCCCGAGCAGTGTTCGTTTTGCTCGGGAAACGGCAGCGGGCGCTGTCGCGACGGCGAAATTTACGAACGCTGCCCGGTATGCAAGGGCGTCGGCACGGTGCTGGTGGCGCAGGTGGCCAAACGCTGCGCTTTCTGCAGCGGGCAGGGCAGCGGCACCTGCCGCGACGGCTACTCCTACGACATCTGCCCCATCTGCAAAGGCTCGGGTTGGGCCTACGCCTTTGACGACAGCGAAACCGAGGAATAACCCCCCTCCACCCACCAATCAAAACACCGGCTTGCGGGCCGGTGTTGTTTTTAAGGGATTTTTGGCAACGATCAGGGTAGATAGAGGCCGGTGATGCTGTCCACGTAGCGCACCGCATTGCTGCATTCGGCGGGCATGGCCTCGCTCACCCGCCCCCATGTCAGCTTGGGGTCCTTTTCCCAGGCCGCCTGGATGGCTCGCGACAGGCAGCCCGGCCCGGCATTGTAATTCACCAGGGTAAAGCGCCACATGTCGGCATAGGTGGTAAAGTCCGACGGATCGGCATCGATGATGTTCCACAGCGTCTGGTTGGTCTGTTGGCAACTGGCCAGCAGGCTCTCGGCAAAGAGGCCCACGCTGAAGCGCGCCTGATCCATGTTGACTTTGTCCGGGCAGGAGGGGCAGCCGGCGTTCACCAGGCGGTAAAGCAGCCCGCGCAGCGTGGCGCGCCCCGAGGGCGACAGTTTTTCGTACCCGCCGCGGCAGGCATCCTCGCTGAGTGCCAGCGGGCACACCTGCGCAAAGACGGTCGGGCGCCAGCGCAGCAGCATATCCGCGCCGTATTCGGTAATCTGCCCCAGCCCGGCTTCTTCATGCGTGGCATACACGCTCGGCCAGAACTGGCTTTCCTGACGGAAGACATTTTTGAGCAGTATGGCCGGAATGCCGGTTTGTTTGGCGGTGGCCAGAATGGCCTCGTCATACTGGTTTTGCCAGCGGATGACCGTGGGCAGGGCAATCTGCATGCCGCAGGAATTGGCCGCCAGGTAACTGTCGGCGGTCCATTCCAGGCCGTTATTGGGGCACGAACTGGCATCCACCAGCCCCATTTGGATGAGCTTGCCGGCCAGGAAATAATACGGCATGCCGGTCTGCAAACCGGCGGCGCTTTCGGGCGTGGTCAACCACACCGGCAGGCTGAACGGATCGGGGCGCATGTCCCAAATTTCACCGCACCCACCGGAAGCCTCGGGCCGCCACTGGCTCATAAAGGTGATCCAACGCTCGGGCAGCACCACCGCCGGGGCGGCAGGCTGCAGCGTGGGCAGGCTGGTGGGGACCGCGGTGGGCGGCGCGATGGTCGGTTGGATGGTGGGGATCAGTGTGGGGGTGGGCAGCGCAAGGGTAGCCGTGGGTTGAATCAGAACAACGCTGCGCACCTGAGGTGCCGGCAGCGTGGCGGTTTCGGCGAATGCGCTGACTGGTTGCAGTGATGTTGACTCAGTGGAGTCCTGCGCACGCACGGATAGCACCTGGGAGACAAAGATACTGCCTGCCAGGGCTGTGACCAGAGCAATCCCAACGACGACCCGATTTCGGAGCAAGGCCGTCCCCCTTACAAACTGGATTGGCGTACGATATAAAAGTTTATCATAAAATCAGCCTGAATCCAATGCTGCAGATGTCACCGAAATGTAAGGACCGTATTAAAAAAGCGCCCGGTTTTCCGAGCGCTTTCTGCGTTTACGCGGGTTCATCGGTGCGCCAGTACTGACCGCCGCCGCCTTCACGCGCCATCATGTGAAATTCCACCAGGCTGCGGCGCAATTGCGCGGTATCCTTGTTGTAGCGCAGCAGAATCTCGTTCACCTCTTTTTCGGTGTAGCGCTTGCCCGGCTCAAAAGCCTGGATCACATAGCGCAGCAGCACCAAAAACTTCTTCTGCTGCGCCGGAAAAGCGGTGATGCGCCCCTGCGTGTCGGTGAAGCTGGCCAGCACCTTGCGATCCAGCGCGTCCTCGTCCAGGCGCGAGGCCGGCTCCGGCGCTTCCGGGTGGTCCAGCACGCGCTGCGACATCTCGCGCAGCGCGTCCGTCTGCAGCGAGTAGAAGTAGTAATGCCCGTCAGCGCGCGCGCTGACCAGCCCGGCCTTCGACAGGCGCGCCAGGTGGTGCGAGGTGGTGGATTCGCTCAATTCCAGCTGCGCGGCGAGCTGTTCCACGGTGTAGGATTGGCGCGCCAGCAGGCCCACAATGCGCAGGCGGTTGGCGTCGGCCAGCGCCTTGAAGAAATTCAGCAGCTCTTCGTGGCGTTCTTGCTCGTTCATCTTGATCTCCTTGATATTATTTCGATGATCATCGAATTGATTCTACAACGATTTGCGCGTCTGTCAAGGGTTTTTCACTCTGCACGTTTGCCAAACATGGAGTATTTCGGTAAACTTATATCCATGAGACTCACCCACCCCCGGCGGGAGCGAACCCGCATCGCGCGTTTGCTCTCCGTCCTGTTCATCGCCTCTGGGATGCTGGCCGCCTGCGCGCCCCCCGCAGCCGAAACGCCCGCGCCCACGCCCTCCGCCAGCGCCACTCCGCCGCCTAGCGTAACGCCCAGCCCGACCGTCACGCTCACGTCCACGCCCACGCTCACTCCCACGCCCATCCCGCACCCCATGGATATCCTGGCCATGCGGCGCGGATCCTACCCCGGCAGTGACATTGTTATCGAACAGGAGTTGGAACGCGGCGCCAACTACCGGCGTTATTATGCCTATTATCTTTCCGAGGGACTGAAAATCTACGCCCTGCTGACCGTGCCGGACGGCGACGCGCCGCCGGGCGGCTGGCCGGGCATCGTCTTCAACCACGGCTACATCCCTCCGGACGTGTACCGCACCACCGAGCGCTACATCGCCTACGTGGACCGACTGGCGCGCGCCGGGTATGTGGTTTTTCGCATCGATTATCGCGGGCACGACCGCTCGGAAGGCGAGGCCACCGGCGCTTACGGCAGCCCCGGCTACACCGTGGACGCGCTCAACGCCGTTTCCTCCCTCCAGCGTTTCCCGGGCGTCAACCCGGACAAGATTGGCATGTGGGGCCACTCCATGGGCGGCTTTCTCACCCTGCGCAGCATGGTCATCACCGGGCAGGTCAAGGCCGGGGTGATCTGGGCGGGGGTGGTTGGCTCGTACGAGGACATGATGTACAACTGGCGCCGCAGCGCGCCACTGCCCACGCCGTCCACCTCGGCGCGCCGTTGGCGGCTGGACTGGGTGCAGCAGTACGGCAGCCCGGAGCAGAACCCCAACTTCTGGGATTCCGTCTCGGCCAACGCCTTTCTGGCCGATTTGTCCGGGCCGCTGCAATTGCATCACGGCACCGCCGATGTGGAAGTGCCGCTGGAATTTTCAGAAAAGCTGGTGCAGCAGGGTGCCGCCGCCGGGCAAACCATCGAGCTGTTCACCTACCCCGGCGACGATCACAATCTGTCGGGGTATTTCTCGCTGGCCATGAACCGCACCATCGAATTTTTCGACCGTTATCTGAAATAATCCCTCATGCGCGGCTGACCTGCACAGGGATGGCATGCATCACCGCCGCCGTGCCGGCCGCCGTGCCGCGCGTGTCGGTCAGCAGATTGACCGAGCCGCCCTCATCCTCGCCCCGGGCGTTCAACTGCACCCAGGCGCCTTCTGGCAGGCTGACCACGCCGGGCAGAATATCCCCGGTAATCATCACCGGCGCCAGCACCACCCCACGATCGTTGACAATGCGCGCGCGATCACCATCCCGCAGCTCGCGCGCCGCGGCATCCTGCGGATGCATGCTCAAGGCCTGGGGCGCTTTGCCGCGCAGCGAGGGGATGTTCTGCCCCTGCGAATGGGTGAAGTGCTGCGTCTTGGGGGTGATCAACCGCAAAGGCCAGCGTTCGTCAACCGGGGCGGGCTGCCAGGTGGGGATGGCCGGCTGGCCGGTGTCGCGGGCGTAGGCTTCGCTGGCGATTTCCACTTTGCCGGAGGGCGTGCTCAACGGGTGGCCCAGCGGATCGGCGCGGAAGGCATCCAGCCCGGTGCGTTCCGAATCGGCGGCGAAATACACGCCCGTCGCGCGGAAGGCCGCCGGGTCGGGGATTTCGGATTCGGCGATGAACGCCTCGATCCACTGCGCCGCCGTGCGCCCTTGCGAAAACGCCTCGCCAAAGCCCAGTCGCCCGG
>DAOUGY010000064.1:0-3167 GCA_034428975.1 Anaerolineaceae bacterium
GACAATCCACTTCAGGTTCATGCCCAGGCCAAGTTCTTTGGCTTCGTATTCCATCAAAGCCAGACCCAGGATCAAAGCCGACACGATCGTCACTTCGTAGCTTTCGAAGATATCGGCGGCCATACCGGCGCAGTCACCCACGTTATCGCCCACCAGGTCGGCTACAACGGCTGCATTGCGCGGGTCGTCTTCCGGGATGTCCTTTTCCACTTTGCCAACCAGATCGGCGCCCACATCCGCCGCCTTTGTGTAGATACCGCCGCCCACGCGCATGAACAGCGCCAGCAATGTACCGCCAAAGCCAAAGCCAAGTAAAACATCCGGCGAAGCTGAGCCGTACACAATAAAGATCACTGTGCCACCCAACAGGCCAAGGCCGTCCGTCAACATGCCCGTGATGGTGCCGGCGTAGTAGGCAATGGACAGGGCTTCATTAAAACCACGGCGCGCCGCAGAAGCTGCGCGCACATTGGCCTGAATAGCCATGCGCATGCCGAGCTGTCCAACCATAAGGGAGAAGGTGGCGCCCATAACAAAGGCAACCATGCGGCCGGCAGAAATCCAAGACTTGGCGTTGTCGCCAAATTCGCGCACCGCAGCTTCTGTTGGAGGGACGATATAGACGCTCAAGAAGAGCGCAACGGCAAGCAGGCCAATCGCCGGCAGGATGGTCTTCAATTGGCGGGACAAATAACTTTCCGCGCCAACACGAATGGCCTCCCAAACTTCCTGCATTTTCTCGGTGCCCTTATCTTTCTTAAGCACCGTTCCGCGCAGGAGCCAGGCGTACAGCAGGCTGATGAACGCAACCACAAGCACACCAATGATCGCGATCTGCTCAAATCCTGTCAGACCGTGTCTTGACCCCAGGCCAAGGATATCCATGGTACCTCCTAACAATAGTATGGGACGGAATGGGATCATCTTGCGATGGCAAGACGTTAAAAACATCCATTATTGTACACTTTGTAGAAACGATGTCAATTAAAAAAACGCCCCAATTTTTGCAGTCTTGGTTTTATGCTACAATAAATGACAGATTGTGAAAAACAAAACAAATTCCGAACAGGAGGAATTATGGGCACCAAAGGTCGTGAAATCGTCGGAATGGATGTCGATGAGCTTCTTGAAACACTCAATCGCGCATTCGCAGATGAATGGCTGGCATACTACCAGTATTGGCTGGGTGCAAAAGTGGTGAAAGGCCCCATGAAGGACGCAGTCGCCTCCGAATTGTTGCTGCATGCCACAGAGGAATTGGCGCACGCCGACATGCTTGCCCTGCGCATCATCCAATTGGGCGGAACCCCGCTGGTCAGCCCGCAGGATTGGCTTACCCACACCCACTGCGGTTACGCCGCACCCGAAGATCCGTTTGTGAAGACCATCCTTGCGCAAAACATCCAGGGCGAGCAATGCGCCATCGATGTGTATCAAAAACTCCTGCAGATGGTCAAAGATAAAGATCCTGTCACCTATAACATCGTCCTGACGATCCTGCAACAGGAAGTCGAACACGAGGAGGACCTGCAATCGCTGGATGAAGACATCGAAACGCTCATGATGAGCCACAGATAATTCCCTTTAAACATCCGAAAGCCTGGTGGTCCGAATAGACCACCAGGCTTTTTTGTGCTGATGCCATGAAACACCTCTCTACATTAGGATTAGATTAGTGTTTAATTTCCCTATTGACTTTGCCATTCTAATTATTGTATAGTGTTATGCGCCCGTTTTCCGGGCACCATTAACGAAAACCGCGGGCGGAACGGTAGTTCCGCTCGTTATATCGTAAACAGCCGGTTCGGTTTAGTATTCGATAAGAAAAGCAGTTTGCAACCAAATTCTATTGCTTTTCAAATATAAACTGTGTATGCTGATCATACGATGTCATAAATTCACCCGTCAGGGTTTTGTTGAAGGACAAGCGCATAAAAATGGATGATCCGCTGATTAATGTTGTTGAAGAAGAAGATGAAGAATATCCAGCCATAGCACGGCTGATCGAGATTGGTCGTCAAAAAACGTTTGTGACGATTGACGACATTCTTCATTTCTTCCCGGATGCCGAACAAGATGTCGAGCAGCTCGAAGAAGCCTTTGCCGCTTTGATGAGCGCCGGAATCCCCTATGTGGAAGACACGTCCACCCTGGAAGAACCCGCTGAAGACGAAATCCCGCTTGATGACGAGAGCGAACATGAGCGCGAAATGCGCTTCGATGACCTCGAACATATCGACACCGATGACACCATCGGTCTTTATCTGAAAGAAGTCAGCCGTGTTCCGCTTTTGACCGCCGAAGAAGAAGTGGACCTGGCGCAGCGCATTGAGCGCGGACGCATGGCCCGCGAAGAACTGGCCCGAGGCAATGTTTCACTCCGCCGTCGCACCGAATTGCGCCGGTTGATTGAAGATGGTTGGGCCGCCCGTGAACACCTCATCACCGCCAACTCCCGTTTGGTCATCTCGGTTGCCAAAAAGTACATGGGGCGCGGTGTGCCCTTCCTGGATTTAATTCAAGAAGGCAATATCGGCCTGATCCGTGCCACCAAGAAATTTGATTACCGCCGTGGGCATAAATTCAGTACGTACGCCACCTGGTGGATCCGGCAGGCCGTAACGCGCGCCATTGCCGATCAGGGTCGCACCATCCGCGTTCCTGTTCACATGGGTGACCAGATCAACAAATTGCTGCGTGTTCAGCACCAGTTGACACAGCGCCTCGGCCGCGAACCAACCGTGGATGAATTGGCCCACACTCTGGAAGTTGCGCCGAAAAAAGTGGAAAACATGATCCAGGTTGCGCGTCGCCCGCTTTCGTTGGAAACCCCGACGGATGATGAAGAAGATTCGGTGTTGGGTGACTTCATCGAAGATGACGAAGCCCCCCCGCCGGACGATAGCGCCACGTATAATTTACTGCGCGAACACCTCGAAGAGGTGTTGAATTCCCTCCCGCCGCGCGAAGTCCGCATCCTCCAGCTTCGTTATGGCTTGCTGGACGGGCAGGCCTATACACTGGAAGAAGTCGGTCGTAAGATGGGCGTCACGCGCGAACGCGTGCGCCAGATTGAAGCCCAGGCGCTCAGCCGTTTACGGCATCCATCCATTCGCCGCAAATTGCGCGATTACCTTGGCGATTGAGGCGGCTGCCCCCCTACGGCG
>DAOUGY010000065.1:0-8230 GCA_034428975.1 Anaerolineaceae bacterium
TGGGCGTACCGGAAGAGGATATCGTTCTGGATTATGCCGGTCGTCGCACCTACGACACCTGTTACCGCGCCCGCGCCATTTTTGGCGTGCAACACGCCCTGCTCATCACCCAAAATTACCACCTGCCGCGGGCGTTGACCACCTGCAATGGGCTCGGCCTGCCTGCCGAGGGCGTAAGCGCAGACTGGCGCACCTATTCGCCGGGCGCTTACCGTTTTTGGCAAATGCGTGAGTTAGCCGCCACCATTGTTGCCCTGTGGGAAGTGTGGGTCACCCGTCCCCTGCCTGTGTTGGGCAATCCCGAGCCGATCTTTCCTCCCGGCGGTCCATCCATTCCCACAGGTCGTCCCTGATTTTTTCAAATCCCGTTCGAAACGTTGTATAATTTTTCCAGTTGACGGTGCGGCAGTACCGCTACGCATTTCATCATTATGGGAGGTCCAATGGATCGCGAATCAGCGCTTGCCATCGTTCGTGAATACGTCAAAAACGAAGGTCTCATCAACCACATGCTGTGTGTAGAAGCCGCCATGCGCTGGTATGCCGAAACGCTGGGCGAAGATGTTGAAACGTGGGGATTGGCAGGAATCTTGCACGACTTTGATTGGGAAATTCACCCGACCCTGGAGGAGCACCCCATGGCCGGAGCGCCCATTTTACGCGAACGCAGCGTGCCCGAAGAGATTGTGCGCGCCGTGCTCAGCCACGCCGAACACAGCGGTGTACCGCGCACCACGCGCATGGAGAAGGCCCTCTTCGCCTGCGACGAGGTCACCGGCCTGATCACCGCCGTCGCCCTGGTGCGGCCCTCGCGTTCGCTGTACGATCTGACCGCCTCGTCGGTCAAGAAGAAATGGAAAGACCGCGCCTTCGCCGCCGGTGCCAACCGCGAGGAAATGGCCGCCGGAGCCGCGGAGTTTGGCGTGGAACTCTGGCAGCACGTGGACAATGTGATTCTGGCGATGCGCCGCATTGCCCCGCAGCTGGGTCTGGCGGGCAACCTCACTCCGGAGGGTACCCCGCTCTAACAAAACCACACTGGGAGGTAGACATGGGCCTTCAAGGCAAAGGCTTCTTCATCTGGAAAATCCCCAATTGCGAAGGCGGCGACCCCGTGGCGATTGCCAATGTGGCCAAAGCCGCCGGCCTCAGCCATGTGCTCATTAAAATTGCCGACGGTATCTACACCTACAACTACGATTACACTCGCAAGGTGGACCTGGTGCCGGCCGTCGCATTGGAACTGCGTAAAAAGGGCATTCAGGTGTGGGGCTGGCATTATGTGTACGGCTACAACCCACTTGGCGAAGCCAAAATCGCCATCCAGCGCACCCAGCAACTCCAGCTCGACGGCTACGTCATTGACGCCGAAGGGGAATACAAGGAAGCCGGCAAAGCCGCCGCCGCCACCAAATATGTGGATGCGTTGCGCGCCAGTCTGCCAAACACGCCCATTGCCCTGTGCTCCTACCGCTACCCATCCTACCACCCCGCCTTCCCCTGGAAGGAATTCCTCGCCAAAAGCAACTACAACATGCCCCAGGTCTACTGGGAGCAAGCCCACAACCCCGGCGCGCAGCTCACCAAGAGCTACAACGAATTCCAAAACAAAACGCCCATCAGGCCGTATCTGGCCACCGGTGCGGCGTATTCCGCCGGGGGTTGGACGCCCACCGCCGCTGATGTGACCGAATTCCTCAAAACCGCCAAAGCGCTCAATATCCCCGCGGTCAACTTCTTCAGCTGGGATTACGCGCGCCGCTCGCTGCGCTCACTGTGGGATGCCATTGCCGCCTTTTCCTGGTCGGCACCCACCACCCCGCCCAAGGACCTGCCCGACCTGCTGATTGCCGCGATGAACACCCACGACCCCAATCTGGTCATGCTGTGGTACAAGAGCGACGCCGTGCACATTACCGCGGCGCGCACCATTCAGGGCACCGCGGCCATCAAAGCCTATTACACCACCCTGCTGACGCAAACGCTGCCCAATGCGACCTTCAAACTCACCGGTGTTTCGGGTACCGGCGGCTCGCGACACTTCACCTGGACGGCCACGTCCACCAAGGGCAAAATCACCAACGGCAACGACACCATCGGCATCATGGACGGCCAGATTGCCTATCACTACAGCTACTACACCATCACCACCTGAAAATCCGGTTTACAAAACCAAAACGTCGCCCCTGAACAGTCGGGGCGACGTTTTTACATCCTCTTATTTTTCGGCCGGTTTCTTACGCGCCGGGGTTCTCGCAGGCTTTTCCAGGTCTAACGGTAATTGCGGTTCGGCCGTTTTCTTCTTCACCGCCGGTTTGGTGGCGGGTTGATTCGGTTTCTCAGCCGGCTTCTTGGTCGCGGCCGGCCTCGTAGTCGATTTCGAGCCCGCGGCCGGTTTTTTCGCCACCGATTGGGGGATGCCCTGTGTGGCCGGCTTGCCGACCGGCGCCGCCTTGGTTCGAGTTTCTTTTTGAATAGCCGCTGGTTTTGCCGGGCTGCCGGCTTTCGCGGCCGGTTTCTTCGCCGTTTCGGCGGTTTTCTTCGCAACCGGTTTCTTCTCCGCGGAAGTCGAGGCCATCGTTGCCTTTGTCAGAGTCTTGCGCACTTTTTTCGCCGGTTCTTCGGCTTTTTGCGCCCCCCGCGCCGGCGCGCGTTTCTTTTCAGCGCTCACCGGCAACAGCTCCGGTTGTTCAGGTCCTTCTTGCGGTTCCTTGCCCGGACTTCGTTTGGCGCGCACGACCGCCGGTTTACGTCCTTCCCAGTACGCCAGGCTGTCGAACACCTGCGCCACAGCCGTCACCGCGTCGCCGCTTCTCAATGCCGCCAGGTCGCTGCCGGCCCGTGAGCGGCGCGTCTCGCCAATCTCATCCAACCGCAGGGCGCGCGCCGCGGCCTGCTGGAAATGCACAAAGCCCATCTGGGTATGCGCCCCGGACGTAGCGCCTGCCAGGTTGACGCCCGCCTTGAGTTTGGCGATCGTCACCCCCTGGCCGTACCGGCCCTGCACCGGGAATTCCGCCGCCGGCAACCGCCAGGCTTCGCCCGTGCTGGCAACAATCAGCGCTTCCTCGTCGCTGTTTAATCGGACCGCCGCCGTCACTTCGTCGCCGGCTCCCAGTTTAATGCCGTTAACGCCCGCCGCCACCAGCCCCATCGGGCGCACTTCCTGCTCGGAAAAGACGATGCCCATCCCTTTACGCGTCACCAGCAGCAAATTATCGTTGCCATTGGTCAGCAGCGCCCATTGCAGCGCATCGCCCGGGTTCACCTTTGCCAGCGCAAAGCTCTGCGCGGACGGGCCGGGCAGTTCATCCAACGTGGTTTTCTTCACCATGCCGGCGCGCGTCACGCTCACCACATATTTTTCCGTCAGCCCTTCGGCGCGCTGCGGCACGCTGAACACCGCCGCCAATTGTTCCTCATCCGTCAACGGGCAGGCTTTGTGCACAGGAACGCCGTCGGCGAACTTCTCCACCTCGGGCAGGGCATGCACCGCAATCGCCGCGGCTCGGCCCTCGCGCGACACCAGATACAGCGTGTGGTGCGTGTCTGTGCGCACCAACCAGCGCGGCGCCTGGCGCCCGCTGACCCGCGGCAATTCATCGGTCGATGTACGCCCGATTTGTCCTTCGGGGGTCACGCCCACCCACACCGCCTGAGCCGGCATCATGTCCGTGGTGGTCAGCAAGTCTTTGGCTGCCGCGCCTTCGCCCAGCGCCACAATTTGGGTGCGCCGCCGGTCGGCATAATTTTGCTTGATGGTCAGCAGTTCGCTTTCCACCACCTGACGGATCTTCTTGGGCGAACGCAGCAAGCCTTCCAGTTCCTTGATCAACGCTTGCAGGTCTTTGTACTCTTGCTCAATTTTACGCCGTTCCAACGCCGCCAGCCGCCGCAATTGCATATCCAGAATCGCCTGGGTTTGCGCTTCGCTCAACTTGAAGCGTTTGATCAGGCGCAGGCGCGCCGTTTCCACATCCGGCGCATTGCGGATGGTGTTGATCACCTCGTCCAGATTCTTGAGCGCGATCAACAGCCCTTCCAAAATATGCGCGCGCTCTTTGGCCCGGCGCAGATCGTATTCGCTGCGCCGCCGCACCACTTCTAGGCGGTGTTCCAGGTACACATGCAGCGCCTGTTTCAGGGTCAGCAAGCGCGGCTCGCCGCCCACCAGCGCCAGCAGGAAGATGCCAAACGCGCTTTCCAGCGGCGTGCGCTTGTACAGCTCGCGTAGAATGGTTTCCGCCTCGGCCGATTTGCTCAATTCGATGACGATGCGCATTCCCTGCCGGTCGGATTCATCGCGCAGGTCGCCAATACCGTCCAACTGCCCCTCGCGCACCAGCTCGGCGATTCGCTCAATCAGGTTCGATTTATTGGCCTGGTACGGCAGCTCGGTGATGATGATCCGGCTCTTTCCGCGCCCCATGTCCTCCAAGTGCGCCCGGCCGCGCACGCGAATGCGCCCGCGCCCGGTGGCGTAAGCCGTGATCAGTTCGTTCTTCTCTTCTTCCAGCAGGACAATCCCGCCGGTGGGGAAATCCGGGCCCTGGATAAAGTGCATCAGGTCCGTCACGCTGATTTCGTCCGTTCGCTCCCACTCGCGCAGCATATACACCAGCGCATCCACCACTTCACCCAGGTTATGCGGTGGGATGCTGGTGGCCATGCCCACAGCGATGCCGTTGGCGCCGTTCACCAGCAGGTTGGGCAGCGCCGCCGGTAGAACTTCCGGTTCGTTGAGCGTGTCGTCAAAATTACGGGTAAAATTGACCGTTTCGCGGTCGATCTGCAGCAGCAGTTCCATCGCCATCGCCGAAAGCCGCGCCTCGGTGTAGCGCATCGCCGCCGGCGGATCGCCATCCACGCTGCCAAAGTTGCCCTGCCCGTCCACCAGCATGCCGCGCATGCTGAAGTCCTGCGCCATGCGCGCCATGGCTTCATAAATGGCCTGGTCGCCGTGCGGATGATACTTGCCCATCACCTCGCCCACAATACGGGCCGATTTTTTAAAACCAGAATCCGGGCGGATGCCCATGTCGTACATCGAATATAAAATCCGCCGCTGCACCGGTTTCAGACCGTCGCGGGCGTCGGGCAGCGCGCGCGAAACGATCACACTCATCGCATAATCCAGATAGGATTGCTGCATTTCATGATCTATATCGACGCGCTGGACCATTCCTATTTCCATGGTGTCCTCCCAGATTTGAAGCTCATACGTCAATCATACGAACATTTGCACTATTCGTCAATAAAAAGTCCCCGAGGGACAACATCCTTCGGGGACTGCATTAAATCGATTGGGATTAGTCGGTGCCAGGCAGGTCGGAGACCAGGCTGGTCATTCGGTTGGCCTGCTCGATCTCGGTGAAGCGCCCTTCCACGAAGCCCGTACCCGCCGGGATCAGTTTACCGATGATCACATTCTCCTTCAGACCAAACAGCGGGTCTTCCGTCGAAGCGATCGCGGCGCCCGCCAGCACCTTGATGGTGTGCTGGAAGGACGAAGCCGAGAGGAACGAATCGGTGCTCAACGAGGCTTTGGTCACACCCAGTAGCACTTCCACGAAGCGCGCCGGCTGTTTGCCCTCGGCGATCAGGCGTTCGTTGGTGCGCTTGATCTCCAGGCGGTCCACCACATCCATCGGCAGGTAGTGCGAGTCACCCGGGCGGATGACCTGCACCTTGCCGATCATCTTGCGGATGATCACCTCAAAGTGCTTGTCGTGGATGTTCTGGCCCTGAGCGCGGTACACCTTCTGGATTTCCGACATCAGGTAGAGCATGCAGGCGTCGCGGCCCTTGATGCGCAGCACGGTGTGCGGGTTGAGCGAGCCTTCGGTCAATGGTTGGCCGGCTTCCACATGTTCGCCATCTTTAACCAGCAGGCGCGAGGTGCTCGGAATTTCATAATCCTCGGTCTCGTTCTGTTCGTACGACACGATCACCTTGCGGCCTTCAATGCGCACACGCCCGGAATGCTGCGCGGCGATCGTCGCTTCTTCCATCGAGGCGATCAGGTCATTGGTCGTAACGGCGCTTTCGTCGCGCGCGTTGATCGTCCAGCCCTCGGGGATGTCGTACTCGTCGCTGACCATCTCCGAATGTTCCACGCGCACAACCCGCTGTTCACCCACACGGTCCGACTGCAGCAGTTTGGCCACGCCGCCAATGCGGGTGATGACCGCTTCGCCCTTCGGCGCGCGGCGCGCTTCAAACAGCTCTTCCACGCGCGGCAGACCGGTGGTGATGTCGCCGCCGGAAGCCACACCGCCGGTGTGGAACGTGCGCAGGGTAAGCTGCGTACCCGGCTCGCCGATCGACTGGGCGGCCACGATACCCACCGCCGAGCCTTTCTCGACTTTCTTGCCGCGGCCGAGGTCCATGCCGTAGCATGTGGCGCAAATGCCGTGGGTCAGTTCGCAGGTGAGCGGTGAGCGCACCTTGACCATGTCGATGCCCGCGCTGACAATCTTGCGCGCCGAATCGCGGTCCAGAATCTGGTTGCGCTCGGCCAGAATTTCACCCGTCATCGGGTCGACCACGCGCGTCGCCAGTGTGCGCCCAAACAGACGCGTGGAGAGCGACTGACCGGCCACATCATCCGACTTTCGGATCCAGATGCCGTCCTCGGTCTCGCAGTCGTCTTCATTGATAATCACATCCTGGGCGATATCAACCAGGCGGCGCGTCAGGTAACCGGCGTCGGCCGTGCGCAGCGCGGTGTCGGCCAGACCCTTGCGCGCGCCGTGCGTGGAGATGAAGTATTCCAGCGCGGTCAGGCCTTCGCGGAAGTTCGACTGAATCGGCAGACGGATGATGCGCCCCGAGGGGTCGGCCATCAAACCGCGCATACCGGCCAGCTGGGCAATCGGGCCAAAACCGCCCTTCGTCGCGCCCGAGTTGGCCATCGTCGACAGGTTACCGTTCGGGTCCATCGCCTTGCGCACGGCATTGCCCACCACCTTGGTGGTATCCTGCCAGATTTCAATAACGCGTTCGTTGCGTTCCTGATCGGTCAGCAGACCACGGCGGAAAGCGCGGTTGACTTTTTCCACCTCATCCTGCGCCTTGGCCAGGATGGCGGTCTTTTCCTGCGGGATGGTGATGTCCGACACGGCGATCGTCGAGCCGGAGCGCATGGCATATTCAAAACCAATCGCCTTAATGCTGTCCGCCACCGTGGTGGTGGTGTCCTCGCCGCAGATTTCATACACTTCGGCGATCAGGTCCTTCACGCCGCCCTTGTCCAAAACCTGGTTGAAGAACTGCATTTCTTCCGGCAGAATGCGATTGAAAATCACGCGCCCGACGGTGGTTTCCACCAGCTTGCGCACCGGTTTGTCCAGGCGCGTGCCTTCGTCGTCGTAGTAGGTATTGGTCAGCAGTTTGACCTTGGTATGGATGCGAAGCTGTTGGAGCTGGTAGGCCATCTCCACTTCGTCCATGCTGGCGAAGACGCGGCCGCCGCCTTCGCGCGGCTGGGTCTCGTCCATCGTCAGGTAGTACACGCCCAGCACCATGTCCTTCGACGGGCTGATGATCGGTTCGCCGTCGGCCGGTTTGAGCGGGTTGCGCGAAGAAAGCATCAGATCGAGCGACTCTTTTACCGCCTTTTCAGAAAGCGGCACATGTACGGCCATCTGGTCGCCGTCAAAGTCGGCGTTGAACGCTGTGGTGACCAGCGGGTGCAACTGAATGGCGCTGCCTTCGATCAGGATCGGTTCAAAGGCCTGAATACCCAGCCGGTGCAGAGTCGGGGCGCGGTTGAGCAGCACCGGGCGGTCTTTGATGACCTCTTCCAGCACTTCCCACACCTCGGGGCGGTTGCGCTCGATGAAGCGGCGCGCCTTTCACGTTGGCGGCGTAGTTGTGCGCCACCAGACGGGCGATCACAAACGGGCGGTACAGTTCCAGCGCCATGGCCTTTGGCAGACCGCACTGGTACAGCTTGAGCTGCGGACCCACCACAATCACCGAGCGGCCGGAGTAGTCGACGCGCTTTCCCAGCAGGTTGCGGCGGAAGCGGCCTTTTTTGCCCTTCAGCATGTCGCTCAGCGATTTCAATTCACGGCGGCCGCGGCGCGAAAGCGCTTTACCGCGCTGCGAGTTATCCACCAGCGAGTCCACCGCTTCCTGGAGCATGCGCTTTTCGTTGCGCACGATCACGTCCGGCGCGCCCAGTTCCAGCAGGCGCTTGAGGCGGTTGTTGCGGTTGATCACGCGG
>DAOUGY010000066.1:0-30414 GCA_034428975.1 Anaerolineaceae bacterium
CAGGTCGCCGTCCGGCAGTCCGGCGCGGCGCGCCAGCTCACGCCAGGTATAGGCTTGCGCTTCAAGGGTAAAGTCGGGGAACAGCGGCATGGCGTCCTGCCTTGGATTAGCGGATCAGCCCAGCCATTCCGGCTGCTGCACCGCCGGCGCATTTTTCATCGCCAGCGCGTTCAACTCGTTACGCGCCGGCAAAAGGCTCTTGCGCGAGAAGAACACCGTTCGCAGCGCGCGGACCATGCGGAAGGCATCCGGCCACGCATCGTCCCAATCCCAGTCATAATGCAAATCGGGGGCTTTCTCAAACATCGAGCTGAAACGCTTCCAGGTCGGGTCCTGCACCACGGTATAGAGCACATCCGGGAAGCGCCAGTGATAAGTGACGCCCTTGCGGTAATCAAACTGCGCGGGCACGTCGCCCTGGGCCGCCAGTTGCACGGCCATTTCGGGGAAGTTCACCCCCGCCGCCATCGAGCAGGCCAGCGTACCCCAGAACTTGGGGTTGATCTCCAGCAGCTTGTACTGCCCGTCACGCGCGTCGCGCATCACTTCCACCTGAGTGGGTCCATGCCAGCCGATCGCGTCCAGCAGCCGGCGGCCGATGTCGAGCAGTTCGGGGTCGTCGGTGGTGCGGTTGACTGCGCCCGTCCCACCGTGGATCGGGTAAGTCACCACGCGGTCCTGCGATACCGCCGCGCGGCACTGCCCGTTGGCATACAGGAACAGGCCGTCGTGAATATCACCCGGCACATACTCCTGAATGATGGGGTGATCGTATTCATTGACCGGCGGCGAGCTGGGTTGCGAATCAATCGCGTCATAACCGGCCAGCAGTTCGTCGAAATCAGTGGCATAGCGGATGGTGGTGCCGATGCCGCAACCCTGGCGTGCCTTGACCAGGCAGGGGAAGGGGATATGCGGGCGCAGCTCCTCCAATTCCTCGCGGCTGCGCGGCCAAAACGTCACCGGCGTCTTCACGCCCACGCTGTGCGCCACCCGCACGGTTTCCAGCTTGTCGTGCGCGCGCCGCAGCACCGCATAATCCGGGAAAGGAATCGCCGCGTAGGGAGACAGTTCGGCTTTATAGTACGAAACCGGCACAACAATGTCGTGCGTAAAGGGCAGCAGAACATCATATTGCCCGCGCTTCAACACCCCCAGCAAATCTTCCACAAAGGCTTCGGCCGAGATGAACGGGCTGCGAACCGTGGTGGTGTGACTCACGTAGCGCGAAAAGAAGCGCGTATCCGCGTCTTTTTTGCGCACCGGCACAGCCATGGTGATCTCGTGGCCGGCGCGCCCCAACGCGCGCACCGCCGCCAGCACGTTTCTCTGCATTGCCTGAGGGATCAAAATCCGCATTCCGATGACTCCTGTAGTTGTTTTTTCGGGTGCACGCGCGCCCTGTCACTCCGCCTGTGTCGAGTTGCCGCCTTGATACGGCTCCAGCTTCTTGATGACTCGCGCCGGAACCCCGCCAATCAGGATGTCGTCTTCTAAAAAGCTCCTGGTCACCACCGCGCCGGCTGCCACGATAACATGGTTGCCCAGCTGCACGCCGGGCAAAATGATGGCATTGGTCGCCAGCCAGCAGTTATCACCAATGCGCACCGGCTCTTCGCGGACATATTGATTGTAATCCTGAGTATCATGATTCATGCTGATAATCGACACGCGCGGTCCCAGCCAGACGTTTTTGCCCAGGATGATGCCGTTGCGCCCGTCCAGGTAACAACCCATGGAGAGTCCCGGGCAGCGGTCACCGCGCTCGATATTTTTCGGCATGCGCACCATGCTGGTGAAATGCACCGGCCAGGGCACGTTCCCATTGATTCGCAGAATCTTTTGCCAGAAAACATGCTGCAGCAGCCGCCGCGCCGGATATCGCCGGTCGGAAAACGCCGGACCAAACAGGCTCAAAAAACCGTAAGCGATGCGCGAGGTCAGTTTCACAGGCTACTCTCCCGATCTAGCGAGGCAGTTTCTTCACCCACTTTTCGAGTTTCCCTTTACCCAGCGTTTGTAGCATCACCGGGTCGCGGGTGATTGTAAACAGGACATACCCCGCCACCACTACCCCGGCCAGAATCGTCACCGGCCACGAGTTGTGCTGAACATATTGCACACCCAGCAAAACAACCCCCACCGGCAGGAAGGGCCAGAAATGCGTCCATAGAATGCGCCAGATGCGATTCCACGGCACCCCGGAAATGTTGATGATCACCACGCTCAGGTACCCGTAGGTCAACACTCCTGAAAGGGCAAACAGGGCAAAGGCCAGCCGCGGGCTTTTCAACCACCCACCGATCAGCAGCGAGGCCAGGCGCGTGAGGAAGATCGCCAGATTAATCTTCAGGCTGAACTCCTGCCGCTCCAGCACGGTGAACAGGTTACTCAATGGTGAGGAAATAAACCAGAAGAACGTCCACAGGCTGAGGATTTGCGTGTACAACCCGGCTTCGGCCCATTCGGCTCCAAAGAAGACGATGAACAGGTCCCGACCGACCAGGCTCAGCACCAGCAAGGGGAACAGGCTGTAGGCCACCAGCCGTTTGTAGGTGTCTTCCACCACAAAGCGCAGTTTGCCGTCTTTGGCGGCATCTGAGGCGCGCGGCAGAAAAGCCTGCGCCAGCGCCGCGCCGATCAGGTTCATCGGCATGCGCAGCACGCGGTTGCCCAGCGAATAATACCCCACCACCGCCGGCGAAAATAACGGGGAGAGCAGAAAAGCCGGAAGCTGCCAGGAGATGCTGTTGAGCAGCGCGGACCAGGTGGAATACAGCGGGAATTTCTTGTAGCGGTCGAGCATCTCGCGCATCGTCTTGCGGTTGACGTTCGCCAGGAAAAGGCGGCCGTTTTCTTTCCACACGCTGAACATCAGGGAAAGCGATGAAAACGCCGTGCCGACAAACGAACCGCCAATCAGCCCGCCCGGCGTGGGCGGCGCCGCGACGCCTGCCACCAGTTGCGCGCCCACAGACACGACGTTATTGGAAAGCCGCGCCAGTGAAAGGCGACCAAAACGCCGCGTGCGGGTATTCCAATAATTGAGCGCCTGGAATATGCCGGTAAAGAACATGCTCAGCGGGAACATCCACAGGTATTTCGCCATCTCCGGCGCGCCCAGCAAAATGCTTAGTGGTTTTCCGCCGAACACCATGATAGGCACGCTGATCAGACTGGTCACAAAGGAAAACAGGGCGGTCAGCGCCAGCACATTGGCGGCTTTCTCGTCGTCTTCCGGCAAGACAATCGCCAGCTCATAGCGCATGCAGGTGATGACGGCCACGATGGAGAGCATGGATTGAAACACCTGCGACACACCAAAGTCTTCCGGGCTGAAGATGCGCGCCAGAATAGGCACCACGATCACGCCAAAGATTTGAGCGATCGTGGTACCGCTGACCAACTTGATCACATCGCCGGCAAAATTGCTCTTCCGGCGCACAGGCGCCGGCGGAGTTTCCACGGACGAGGAGGGGATTTCCGGAAGTTCGTTCAGTTCAGCCATGCACACCCATGCCAAAGGGAAAATGAAATACAGCCCATTTTACTCGAAAAACGACGCACCGCTCACTTCCGCTCCAGGCGATAAATGCCCCCGCCCTGCAGGTCGATCAGGTACACTTCGCCAAAGCGGTCCACCGCAAACGAGCTGATGTTGGCGCCGGTGCGAAACAGCTCGCGCGCCTGGGCGGTGCCGTCTGCGTTCATCACCAGCCCCCACACCTGCCCCGAGCAAAAATCGCCGAAGAGGTACACCCCGCCCAACTCGGGCAGGGCGCTGCCGCGATAGACGGTCCCGCCCGTCACCGAGCAGCCCGGCCCGTGGCCGTACTCAAACACCGGGTCAATCAGCGCCAGTCCGGCGGGCGGCTGACCTTGATATTCATGCGTGCCTTCGCGATAATTCCAACCGAAATTGGCCCCGCCCGGCGAGCCATGCGGCAGAAAGTCAATTTCTTCCCACTGGTTCTGCCCAACATCGCCAATGTACAGGTCGCCAGTCAGGGCATCGAACGAAAAACGGAACGGGTTGCGCAAACCAATCGCCCAGATCTCCATGCGCCCGCCGCCGTTGACGTACGGGTTGTCCGGCGGAACCAGGTAGCCGCCGTCGGACGGCACGTCGATGCGCAGCAGTTTGCCCAGCAGCGTGTCAGTCGATTGGCCGTTGCCCTGCGGATCGCCGCCACTGCCGCCGTCGCCCAGCGCAATATATAAATATCCATCCGGCCCAAACGCCAACCCACCGCCGTTGTGATTGGCATACGGCTGACTCACGCGCAGCAGCGCTTCTTCGCTGCCCGCATCGGCGCGGTTGGGGTCGTCTGCGCTCGCCCGAAAGCGTGCAATAACCGTGTCACCGTTGCGATCGGTGTAATTGACCACAAAGGTGCGGTTCTCCACATAGGCCGGGTGAAAGGCCAGCCCCAGCAATCCTTGTTCGTTGCCCTGCGAACCGACGCGCTCCCGGATGTCCAGAAAGGCATCCGGCAGGGTCTGTCCGTCCTGCACAATGCGGATCACCCCGGCCTGCTCCACCACAAACAACCGTCCGCTTCCGTCCGGCACGGACTGCATATCCAACGGGCGCGCAAAACCGGACGCGAACAGGTTCCAGGTGAAGCCCGCCGGGTCAGGAAGTGTGGCCGGTGCAGCGGTTGGCGCGGGGGTGTCGCTGGGCGCTGCCTGCGGCGGCTGGGATGCGGTGACGGTGGGGTGCAGGGTGGGCGGTTGGCGAAGCGCGGATGTGGCCACCTGCGGTGTGGGCAGCGTGATCTCGGTCGGGGCGGCGCAAGCCGCCAATAGCCCGAGCATCAGAACGGTGAGGCCAAAAACGACGCGCTTACGGTTTGGGGTCATCTTTCACCTCGGTCTCCTCGGTCACGTCCCGGTACTGGCCGTCCACCACCGGCGCGCCGGTGCGCGGGTCGCGCTGCACCCCGGAGAGTTCTTCCGCGGCGCGGCGCGCCTGTTCCGCCACCACGTCCGGCGGGCACAGCTCCACAAACAAAATGAAGGCCAGCACGGTCACCAGCAAATCGTCCAGCGGGCCAAAGAACGGGTCGGGCAGGATGAAGTAGATCACCGCCGCCAGGGGCGCCAGCTTCAGCAGCAGCGGCACGCGCCCGTCGAGCATCAGGAGCGGCGCCAACTGAAGCCGCTTGCCCAGCCGCGCCAGAAAGCCATCCTGTGGATTGGAATTATCGCTCATCCCTGCCTCCGTAATTCACCAATAACCCTTGGTGGGGCATTCCATCCTGTTTTTTTCATCCCTGCAATCCCAATCAAGAGAATTCCTGATTACCCAATTCCCTCTTCTCAGGTTTGCTTTATGCCTCAACCCCTCTTCTCAGGTTTTCTCTGTGCCTCTACGGTTGATTATCAGCACTGGTCATTCCAACATCTTTTTCCGCTTGCGATTGATCAGCGGCGCAACCAGCTTGCGCAGGTAATACTTGCCCACAATCACCGAAAGCGGCGAACCGCCGTCGCGGTAATGCACCTTGAGCATCTCCGGCCAGCAGCGGTCGTCGGCGGCGATGGTCTTGGCGTCGCCGTGCAGGCGAAAATTGGCCCACAGTCGCGGCAGGTACACCAGCGGCGCTTCGCGCGCCAGGCGCACCCACAGATCGTAATCCATGGCAAAGTAAAACGACGGGTCGAGCGGCCCGACTTTGCGCCACAGATCGGCGCGGAAAAAGGCCGCCTGCTGGCAGACATGCACATAGCCCTGCCGCAAGCGGGCGTAATCCGTTTGCGCCGAAGGGAATTTTCCGATCACGTGATCGTTTTCATCAATGAAGTTGCCGTCGCCGTACACCATGGCCGCTTCCGGGTGGGCCTGCAGCGCCGCCACCGCCTCGCTCACCGCGCCGGGTTGGTAGGTATCGTCCGAATTCAACCAGGCCAGCACCTGCCCGTTGGCGCGCGCAAAACCCTTGTTGAGCGCGTCCGTCTGGCCGCGGTCCTTCTCGCTCACCCAGCCCGCCAGGCGGTCAGCATATTGGCGGATAATATCCACGCTGCCGTCGGTCGACCCCCCGTCGATCACAAAATACTCAATTTGGGGATAATCCTGCGCCAGCACCGATTGGATGGTGCGCTCCAAAAATCGCGCCTGGTTAAAAGAAGGGGTCACAATGGTTACCAGCATGCTCTCTCCTCCGGCGCATCAGCGCAGCGGTTTGCGCAAATCATAGATACTATACTTCTCGCCGTGCGCCAAAATGGCAAAACCGGACAGGTACTCCTGCAGCTCCGGTTGGCGCATGAAATCCTCAAAGTGGGTGACGACGAAGAACGATTTCCCCGCCACCGCCTGTTCGATACTCTCACGGGTGGCGTTGCCGCCGCCCAATTCGCGCATTTGCAAATCACCCGTGCTGGGCCAGGGCGTGGGAATGATGTATCCATAATACATCAGTCGCACACCGTAGTCATCCAGCAGGCCAATGACTTTGGAGGAATCGTTGTTCATTTCGGCCGCCAGGCGCGCCCACAACGCCGGTTCGGCGCGGTAATCCGCGCGATTCAACGGCGCATAAGCTTTCCACAGCGCAAACAGGCTGCCGATCAGCAGCAGCCCGGCCAGACCCAGCGTCGCTCGCTGCGAGGGCTGCAGGGTGGTGCGTACCGCCAGAAACAGGCGCTCGGCCAGCGGCGCCAGCCCCAGCGCCGCCAACGGGATCAGCGGCAATTGATAATAATCGTGCGTGGAGATGTGATAGGCAAACACAAAGCCATACACCAGATAACCCAGCGTGCCGCCGATCAACAGACCGCGCGCGGCGCGTGAGCGCAGCAGCAGCACGCCCGCCAGCGCCATCAACAGCGCCGCCATGCCCAATGTGCTTTCGATTTTCTCGGCCCAGGCGATGTAATATCCGATGCTCGTCCACAGGCTGGAGAAGATGCGCAGGCCGTATTGCTGCGCCAGAAAATCCTTGATCACCAGGCCGTAGATGTTGTACAGGCCCACCGGTAAAATGGCCAACCCGGCGACCAGCCAGACCTGCCCGCTGCGCAGCGAACGGCGCAGCCCCCATTCGGCCAGCATCAACCCGGCAAAGGCCCCCAGCAACGGGAAGACCGCCACCTGCTTGACCAGAATGGTCGCGCCCGCCAGCATCCCCGCGCTCACCGCCGCGCCCCATCCGGGCTTCTTCACCCAGCGCCAGACCGCCCACAGGGCATACGCCATCAGGCACACCATTAGCGGATCCGGTTGAAACGCGCGGCTGGCAATCACGCCGTACGGCAGCAGCAGGTAAAACAACAGGGCCGTCACCGCGCCCATGCGCCCGGCGATTTGTTTCGCCAGCCGGTAGATCGGGATGCCGCCGAGCAGCCAGAACAGAATGGACAGCAGGCGCGGTATCCATAGCAGCGGCTGTCCGACCAGGCGATAACCCAACGCCGCCAGCCCTTCCAAAATGGGCGGCTCAATCCAGGCCTCGGCGCGCCCCAGTTCAATGCTGCGCTCGGCCAGCGCGTTGGCCTGCGGCTGCATTTCATAGAAAAAGCCGCGCGCCATCAGCGCCGAATGGTACTGGCGCGCCGGGTGAAAATCCAACGGCGGGTCGGTCAAATCAAACAGACGAATGGCCAGAGCGGCGGCAAAGATCAACACCAATAGCAGCGCCCAGGCGATTGTTTTGCGATTTTTGGGTATCATATCCATCAATTCAGACAGCCAACGTCATTTCTCAGGCTGCGAAAAATGCTCGTAGGTTTGCGGGTCGCGCCGGGCACGCCGTGCGCGCCGCAAGCGCAGATACAGCGATTTGAGCCGGCCCAGCCCCAAAAGCGAAAGCAGCGCGTAGATCATGCGATGGCCTTCCGCCAGCGCCGTGGGAGCATGCGCTCGTAAACTTTTAAAGTAAGCGCGCAGCGCCGCCGCCGGTTGCCCACCGTCCAGCAGGTATCGCGCGTCAATGCGCGCCGCTCCGGCCGTCACCCGTCCGCCCAAACGCTGCAAAGCAGGCTGCAGCGCCGCTTGGGCCTGCATCCAATCCACAATCCGGTAGGCGTCGCGCCCAAATTTGGCCGCCGCCGCCACGTTTTTGGCATCGGCGTGAAAACGCGCCGCCGCCCAGGGGCCGGGCTCATGCCGCATGGCACCCTGCTGCGCCACGCGCAGCCACAGATGATGGGCGAGCAGGAAGTGATATTGCGGGTCCAGTAGCCCGGCGCGCATCAGCGCGTCGCGGCGCATGAACACGCCCGGCTGGCCGATGATGTTGAAGCTCATCAACTCATCCAATCCCCAGTCGCCGTAACGCATCACGTTGATCACCCGCCCGTCGCCGTCAATCGACAGCACGTCGCTGAAGACCAGCGCCGCGTCCGGCCAGCGCGCAAATGCATCGGCGGCGGCCTGCAAAGCACCCGGCAGGTACAAATCGTCCGAGTTGAGCCAGGCGACAATCTCACCCGTGGCGCGCGCCAGACCTTTGTTGATCGCCTCGGCCTGCCCGCTGTCCTTTTCGGACACCCAACCCGTCAGCCGGTCAGCATACGCGCGGATGATGTCCACGCTGCCGTCGGTCGATGCACCATCCACCACGAAATATTCCAGGTTTGGGTAACCTTGCTCCAGCACCGAGCGCAGGGTCATCTCCAAATAGGCGGCCTGGTTATACGACGGGGTGATGATGCTGATGCGCGGGGTGTTCATTTCGCGGAATCAAACAGGCGGTTGTAATCCACTTTGGGGAAGACAGTCAGCTTGCCGCCCACGGTGGCATCCACCACGCTGCGCCCGGCGGCCTCAAACACCTGGCGCGCCTGCCGGTAGCCCTCTTCCGAGACCTCTAAATCCGGCAATTGCCAACGAAAACCCTTGCCAAAATAGGCGGCGGAGAAGTGGTTGGGGTCGTCGCCTTCCGACACAACTGTGGTGTTGGGTTTACCCTGCGTGGCAAAATTGTGATCGACGCCGATCAGGATGACCTGCTCGAAGCCCATGTAAAACGCCAGTTGCAGGGCCACATTGGTCACCGTCGCGCCCTCCCAGATGCGCTCGCGCGCATCGCGGGCGAATTTCTTGCCCTTGTAGGTGGTATGCAGGAAGTACAGGTTCTCGGCGGGTCGCAGCCAGCGGCGCGCGCGCCAGGAGATGAATTTGGGCATCTCCAGCGCCTGAATTTCAGCGGCGCTTTGCTCAATCACCAGGTCGTTGATCGACACCAGATAGGTGGTGGTGAAGCCCAGTTCGGGAAAGGCCAGGAAAATGCGGTTGAGTCCGAAAGTCACTTCACCGTTCAGCTTGCTCAAATCGGTCTGGCGCAGGCTGGGGCCGTTGCCCACGATGAAGCAGCGTTCGCCGTGGTGTTTGTCTTTGAAGGCCGCCAAACGCCGCACCGAATCGCGCCGCCAGGGGTGGAAGGTGGCCGCGGGCCATAATTTGGCGTTGGCCCAGGCGTCCAGCCCGGCGCGTACCAGACGGGCCGCGGGATCGGGCAGGGAATTTTTGATCGTTTCTTTGAGTGAGCTCATTCGGTGCTTAACCTCGCTGTCGCGCCGCCGTCCACGATCATCGCCTGACCGGTCATAAAGGACGACTGCATGGCGTCCGCCAAAAAGTAAATGCAGCGCGCGATCTCTTCCGGTTGGCCGATGCGCCCGTTGACCGTCTTGCGCGCCAGATTCTCCAGCCGCTCGTGTACATTACCGTCGCCCACATGCCCGCGGTTGAAACCGGCGCGCAGCATGGGCGTATCCACTGCGCCCGGCAAGATGGCGTTGACGCGAATGTTATCCGGCGCAAATTCAATCGCCATGGCACGCGTCAGCGCCAGCAGCCCGCCCTTGCTGGTGGCATAGGCAGCGATGTTGGCGGATGTGGCCACGGCATGCACCGACGAGACGTTCACAATCGCGCCGCCCCCGCCCGCCTTGAGCAGCGGATGCGCCAAACGCGCGCCCAGAAAAACCGAGCGCAGGTTGGATGCCATCACCGCGTCCCACTCTTCCGCGCTGGTCTCCAGCAGCGGCTTGGTGATTTGCATGGCGGCGTTGTTGACCACCGCGTCCAACGTATCGGTGAAGGCATGGGCGCGGGTGTAAATGCTCTCCAGGTCGCGCGGGTCGGAAATATCCGAATGGATGAACAGGCCGTCGGCCGGAAAGCCGTCGCCAAATTCGTTGCGGTCCACGCCTATCACGCGCCAGCCGTTGGCGGCAAAGACGGCAACAGTCGCGCGGCCAATGCCGCCCGCCGCGCCGGTGATCAGCATGATGCGGTTGGTTTGACTCATGTTCGCTCCCTTATGCGCCGCCCCAAATGTTTAAGGCGCCGTACAAAGCAAGGATACCATAGATGCGGCTGCATCCGCGGCAGAATACACGCCCCAGGTGGCGCGCGGTTGAGCACACAGCGCAGCGATGGTTGGCGCATCCGAACGCATGACGGCGGCAACGCGCTGCGCGTCGGCGCTGCGCCCCAGGTAGATGTACCCTTCCAGGAACGGCAGCCATTCGCTCACGTCGCGGGCGGCCAACCCGCGCCCGACCGCCTCGTCCCCCAGAGCGGCGACCTGCGTCCAATCGCCCTGTTGGCGGGCCAACGCGGCTTTCTGGTAATAGTAGCACCATGTGTGCGAGGGTTCGCTGCCAAAAATATCCGCCGGAGGTTGCGCCGCTGTCCCATCCATGACAACCTGCCCCAGGTTCGACACTCCCGCCACCTTCCGCACCAGCGCGTCTTCATGCGCCGGCAAATCCGGGCGGCGGCCATCCAACACATGCAGGCAGGAATCCATCGCCGGCATCGACAGAATCAACGCCCTGGAATAATCACGGGTGTACTGCACCGTGCGAAAATCGCGCGCGCTGGTCCCCCCAGCGGCAATCTCCGCCACCGTTTCGGCATTCAGCACCTGCGCGGTGATGCGCAGCGGATCGGGTTGCGGCGCGTAGATCGCGTTGGCCGGCGCCCACACTTCAAAATCCTCGGGGTAACGCTGACCGGCGGGCAGGTAGGCCACCAGGGTGGTGCCGGTTTGCAATTGCGGCGCGCGCCAGGCAAGCTGCCACCACACCTGTTTTTGAACCTCCCAGTTTTCGGCATACTTCACGGCATTGCCCAAATGGGTGAAGAGCGCCAGCCCGAGCAGCACGCTCAACCCTGCCGCGCGCCAGGCGCGCTTCGGCAAAGCCGCCCCGACCCCCGCCACAAACAGCGCCGTGGCGGCCGACGATTGCAGCGTGTAACGGTCCAGGTAATCGCGGAACTGCGCGTCGCGCCCGGACAAAATCACCGGCAGCACCGTCACCAGCACGCCCAACCCGCCGAGGATCAGCGCGTCGCGCGCCCAGGTTCGCCGCGCCGGGTCCCGCTCGCCGGCCGGTGAGTTGGTTCGACGGGTGTACCCCCAGACCAACAACAGCGCGGCGGCCAGCAAGGCCGCAAACCCCAGCGCATGACTGAGAGTGAACGAACGCAGTTGAGCCGCCGGCACAACCCAGGCGGACGCAATGTTCTCCCACACGTCGCGCGCGGTTTCCACCAGCGTGCGCAGCAGCATCCCGCCGGGGTCGTTGATGTATTGCGCCAGCAGCGCATCCGAATCGGTCGCCACGCGCACACTTTGGAAAACGAACAGGCGTTTGTACACCACATACGCCAGCACCGCGGCGTACGGCGCCCAGTTCAACAGCACGCGCCTCACCCGCCGCAAGCGGTCCGCCCCGGCCCTCCGCCCCAGCACATACACGATCAGGATCAGGCGCAGGCCTTCCACCCCGATCATCGCTTCGTACACTTTGGGGTAAAACCAGACGATGGGCAGCGCGACGGCGGTGAGCAGAGCCATTTCCCAACGGCGCTGTGTTTGCAGCGCGCGCACCGTCAGCGCCAGCGAGACAATCGCCGCGCCGTAGGCGATAAAATGGTTGAGGTAGTTGTTGGCGCTGGGCGATTGTAGAAAGCCGGGGTAAACCACGTACAACAACGCCGCCAGCGTCGTTTCGGTGCGACGTTGCGGCCAGAGCAGCCGCAGCAGTCCCAGCAGCGCGCCGGCTCCGGCTATGCGCACAGCATACAGCGCCAGGTGCCAGTGCAGCGGTGCGTCCCCCAGCAGCCGGTAACTGATTTCGTACAACCGCCCCATCATTGGCCGGTCGATCTCGTGCATGGCGCGCAGGCTCACCCCGCTGACACGCGAGATCAGTGTGAACCAGTCATCATGGTAAAAGCCCAGGCGTCCCACCAGCGGCAGGTAGGCCAGCGCGCCCACCGCGGCGATGAGCGCTAGAGCCGCCAACCATTCCGGCATAATAATCCGGCGCGCGCCTGTTTTCATTTTTGCTCCAACAACGCGACCTGGTCCCACAGGATTTCCGTTGAATCGGCTTTCAGATACCACTTTTGTCCGTTGAGCTTGATCCGCTTGTAACCCGTCAGGTACGGCGCGGCCTGTTCTTCGGTGCTGCGGAAGATTTCGACAATGACGTCCGGCTGAAGTTCGCCAATCGAGCGCCGGTAGTCAAATTTACTGTGTCCGGGGCGCGCCTCGCGCAAGTCGCCTTGCAGGGAAATTTGCAATCCTTCGCGAGCGATCACCGGGTCATTCTTGCCCAGCAGATCAATGAAGGTACGTTCGGCATAATACGGTGTGTTGCCCGCCGCCACCACGGCGATGCTTGCATCGGGCGAGGTGATTTGCCGGATGACCAGGGCGTCGTTGGTGTAGCGCTGACTGCCGGGCACATAGATCGAGCGCTCCATCAGCAGGGCGTAACGCAGACGTGTCACGCCCGGATTGGCCAACGCTGTGCGCCAGTTGACGTCTTCATTGAGCAGGTTAAACGTCACCAGGGCCACAAAGCACACGCCGGCGATCCCCAGCCAGGCTGCGACTCGCACCGGCCAAAAGTCCCGGTGCAGCAGGCGGACAATCCAGCGGCGCAGGAACCCGGCAAACTGCCAAAGGGTTTCGGCAAACAACAGCATAAAAAACGGCATACCCAGCGCGATGAAACGATTGGCGCCGCCGCGATGCTCCCAGGCGTCGCCGCCGACGTACACGCTGTACACCACCTGCGCCAGCATCAGCAGCGTCAGCAGCAGCACCTTCCGGTCGCGCCGGAAGAGGAACACGCCCAGCGGCAGAACGGCAAAATACCATCCGACCGGCCGAAGAAAATCGCCCAGCACCAACCAGCCGCGTTGAAGGCGCGCCTCCAGCGGAAAACCGGCCATTTTCAGGTAATAGGTGTTGGGCAGAATATCGCCATAATAGGCCAGGCGCGCCAGGGTTTGCCCGCCCATGAAGAGCACCAGCAGACCCGCGCCCCACGTCAGGTGCCGTTTCCAATTGGGGCGGTCAAACAGCGTCAAAAAGCCCCACAGGGTCAGGTACGTCACCGCCATGTCGAAGCGCACCAGCGTGCTGACGCCCAGCAGAACATACAACCCGGGGGTAAAGCGCCCGCCATCCAACATGCGCAGTGCCAGCCACGCCCCGGCGGCGCACACCACCAGCAGCACGCTCACTTCGGTGCCGAGCAGCGACCAGTTGCTTAATGGGTAATAAAAGGCGGTCATGATCGCAGCCAACAGCGCCAGCGGCGCGTGATCCGGGCCAATGTTTTCAGCGATGCGCCGCACAAATAGCAGAGTCAGCAGCATAAAGACCAGCCCGGAGATTTGCAGGAAGAGGCTCATTTTGGACAGCGACAGCGGCAGCAAGTGAAAAAGCGCCATGTACCCCACCCACAGCGGATTGGAGTAACCCTCCACCCGTTCACCGCCCGCATTCCACACCGCGCCATAGCCGTGCGCCAGATTGCGGGCATAGGTCATGGAAATCATCGAATCATCAAACAGGCTGAAATAGCGTTCACCGTTGGCGATGAAGCTGGATTGGGCAATGAAAACCGTGGCGTACACCATGTAGGCCGCCAAAATGATCCCGAAGGCCCATGTCTGCCATGTCGGCTTGCCGGCTGCGCCGCGAATTTTCATTTTGCCTCACTTCTCATCCGAGCGGTTTATTTCAGGCTGTCCAGGTCCTCATGGGCAATGGCCAGCGAATCAAGCAGGTTGCGGATGGTGCTCCAATGCACGCGTTCCCAGGCCGCAGGGCTGCTGTTGGTGTTGTGCGGAGCCAGCATGACGTTGTCCATGCCCTTCAGCGGCGAATCGGCGGGCAGCGGTTCCACCTCAAACACATCCAACGCCGCCCCGGCGATCTGCCCGCTTTGCAGCGCAGCAATCAGCGCCGCTTCGTCCACCACCGGTCCACGCGAGGTGTTGATCAGCACCGCATCGCGCTTCATCTTTGCCAGCGTGCGGGCATTCATCAGATGATGGCTGGTCGGGTTCAAGTCGGTGTTCAGGCTGACGAAATCGGCGCGTGCCAGCAGGTCGTCCAGCGAGGTCATTTCCACGCCGTTTTCCACGATGAAGTCCGGAGCAATCGGCACGATGTCGGTGCCCAGCAGTTTCATGCCAAAGCTGCGCGCGCGGCGCAGCACGGCTTTGCCGATGTTGCCCACACCCACCACGCCCAGCGTGCACTCGCTCAACGAGCGCCCGGGAATCTTCTGCCACTCGCCGCGTTTCATCGCGCGGTCCATCCACGGCTGGCGGCGCGCAAATGCCAGCATGTAGGCCAGCACGCTGTCGGCCACCGGCAGGGTGAAAGCGTTGGGCGTGTTGCGCACAGCAATGCCCAAACGGGCGGCGGCAGCGCGGTCGATCGAATCGATGCCGGTGCCCCACTTGGAAATGACTTTCAAACGCGGCAGGCAGGCCTGCATCACACGTTCGGTATAACGGTCGTCGCCGCAAATCGTGGCGTCAAATTGTCCGGCGTACGCCAGCAGCTCCTCTTCCGACAGGCGCTCGTGCACATCCGGCACAATCACCTCCAGCCCGTAATGGGCCAGGACGGGGACGAATCGCTCGATAAACGGCAGCATGTAAGGGGCGGTCAACAGCACAACCGGCATGGTTTCACCTCGTGGAGATCATCAGGAAATACCCTGGCGGTGACGCAGCAGCAAATCTGCCACCAAAAAGTCCAGCTCTTCGTCAATGTCCCACGATTCATCGGGTTCCATGGCGAAGAGGTAGGGGCGTTCGCCCAGGCGGTTGCGGCGCGCTTCCAGCGTGGCGCGCGTGAACAGGTAAATGCACGAGTTTTCCTCGTAGACCGGCGGCAGGTCCTGGGTTTGCAGCAGGATGGCCGGGTTATGGTTGATCGGGCGGGTCAGCCCATCCCACAGGCGCGTTTGCAGGCGCGTGGCCGAGAAGAGCGAATCAAAGGCCGGATACTGCGCCAGCAGGGTTTGAATGGCGCGCGAGACGGTCGCGCTGCGCAGCAGCGGGTTGGTGCTGTGGGTTTGCAGGTACAGGTCGGCGGGAACCTGGGCGGTGTCGTACATCAAAATCTCGTTCATCGGCACCGTGTCGGCGCGTAACGCTTCGGGGCGTTCCAGCACAATCACCTGCGGAAAATGCGTGCGCAGCCCGTCCATCACCTCGGGGCTGTCGGTGTCCACCGCCACCGTGTCAATCTCCGGGCAGGCCAGCAGCGTCTCAATGATGTGATGAAAGAGCGGCTTGTCCGCCAGCAGGCGGTAGTTTTTACCAGGCACACGCTGCGAATGGTGGCGCATGGGAACCAGAGCGGCAATTTTGAGGAGACTCATCGTTTCTCATCCTTTTCCGGCAGGGTATGCACGGCGTCATGGTAGTGAATCGGTTCCACGTCGCGCCCGTTGGCCGGTCCGGCTGCCGGCTCGTCGTGCAGGCGCGGGTAGTAGAACGCGCGTTTGAGCTGCCAGGTGAGCGGCCCGGACTGGTTGTAGCCGCGGTAGGTGCCCCAGGATTGCAGCCAGCGGAAACGAAAAATGTTGCTCAACTGCTGCCAGGTTTTGCCCTCGCGGCCCGCCACACGCAGGTCACTGATCAGATTGCCGGTGAACATGCGCGCCAGGTCGGCTAGCGTGAAGGTCTCCTGCGGGTAAATCTGCTTGAAGGCCATGCCCTCACGCCGGTAACGGTTGAAGATGCCATCCAGGCTTTCCTGATGCACATGGATGATCACCGCTTCGGCCACATAGGCAATGCCGTGCCCCTGCTCCTGCGCCCAGCGCGCCCACGCCAGATCTTCCAGCCCGGGCAACACTTCGTTGTACGGGTGACGTTCCCACAACGCGCGGCGAATGGCGGCGTTGGCATTGTTGCAGAAGGGGTGCGACTGGCGCGGCTGCGACACATCCGGGAACCAGTGCTTGAAGATCTGGTGCTCGGAGAACTGCGTCATGTCCGCGCCGCGCTGCTTGCCGTAACTGACGGCAACATGCTCATCGGCAAACGGCTCCAGCAGACGTTCCAGCCAATCGGGGTAGACCGGGTAGACGTGCGCGCTGGCCATCACCACCAGGTCGGCCCGGGCATGTGAAATGCCCAGGTTGAGCGAGCGCCCAAAGGTGAAATCCTGCGGGCGGATGTTGACAATCTCCACCGGGTACTGGCGGGCAATCTCCACCGTGCGGTCTGTCGAACCGGAATCGACCAGAATGATCTGCACGTCGCGCACCGTCTGCTGCAAGATGCCGCGCAGCAGGCGGTCGATGTGCGCTTCTTCGTTATACGCGCGAATGATGATCGAGCAGACGGGTTTCATCGCTTAATCCAGCAGGAAGGTGCCCCGGTTGAGAATACCGTCCAGGATCACCCGTATCGTCGTCGAGTTTTCGGGCAGCAGAGCTTTCCACCCGAACAGTTTGATATGCACATACCCGCGCCAGACCCCGTCGTCCTCCAGGAAGGCGTCAAACGGCAGCGAGGTGCGGTACAGTTGATAGTACAGGAAACGGCGCGCATTGGCGCGGAATTCATCCGGCACGTCGATGCACTCCGCGCCCAGGAAGCGCTCCGCCAAAGCGCGATGCTCGTCCGCATCGGCGGGGAAGAAGACGGTGGGAATTTGGGTGAAGCGCGCCCGCCCGCCGCACAGCACCGCCGCGCCCATCAGCGAGGCTTCCAAACCGATGGTGGAATTGTAGACCATGACGAATTTGGAGCGTTGGATCAGCTCATACGAGCTGATGAATTCACTCGAATCAACAAACAGCACGTTGGGCAGGGCCATCACGTCGCGCGCCTGCACCCACTGCGCCACGCTTTCGCGGCTCTCTTTTCCGGCGCGGCCCTCATCGGGGTGCGCGCGAATGACGAACAGCGTTTCGGGATGCGCGCGGATGATCGCCAGCACCTGATCCAGCCAGGCGAACATGTGCTCGAACAGCACGTTGGCATGCCCTTGCGACGTGTCAAAGATCACGTTGGTGAACACCGGCACGATCTGCTTGAATTGGGCGGCACGCGCCAGAAAGCCGTCGTCCAGTTTTTGCATCTCCGGCCAGAAGCGGATGCCCGCCATGGTGAAGTTGCCCTGCATGCGCTGCTGCAGGTACTCGTCCAGCTGCTTGTCCTGCGTGGGATTGAGCGTAAAGTTCGGGTCGATATCGATGGGATACGCCGTGGCCTCGCCGGGGGTGAAGAATGCCGTGATCGGGCGCAAGCCCACTTCGTGGCTGATCACACGCAGACCGCGCTGCATGGCGACATGGCGCGCGGTGGCTTCTGGGAAGAACTGCCCGTTGAAGACCACCACCACCTGCGGCTGCACGTCATCCAGCAGCGCGCCAAACTCGCGCGCCACATTCCACGCCGAAAGGATGAACTGCCGGTAAAGGAAGCGCGTGCCTTCATCGTCATTCAAATGATGACGGCGCAGCACCCAGCGAATGCCGGGCAGCACCAGCGCGCCCAGCGACAGGCCTTCCACCTCCACGCTTTGTAGCTCGTCCAGCGCTTTACCCGCCAACGCCTGTTCCAACGCCGGGTCGGGCAGGTAGGTCAGATCGTGCGTTCGCGCGCCTTCATACACCGCGCGCGACTGCTTGACGCACGCCGCGCACGGCGGCAGGGCATGCGGATCGTCGCGGTGGGTGCCCAACGGGCAGCGCGTCATGCCGCGTTGGCAGACGAAATGCACCACCGGCACGCCCTGCAGTTCCAGCGCCAGTCCGGTCAGGTAGCTGAAGCCCGCATTCAGGCTCACCCCTTCCAACCGCGTGGAGGCGTTGAACATCACCACCGGCCGCGCATTTTGCTTCGGCAGGGTGTTGCGGCGCACTTCCTGCGCCAGCGCGATCAGTTCGCGATTGGTCCAGTGATGCACCCAGCGGCGTTTTATTCCGCTGCGGATGCGCGTCCAGGTCTTGGTAGAAGCCATCGATTCAATTCCTTGTCGGTCTACGGCGCGGTCGAAACGCAGGAGGGCGGAACCACTTCCAGCTTGAGCTGCGCTTCTTCCGTGGACAGGTAGCTGACATCATCCAGCCGTTCATAATTCCCGCCAAAATAGCGGTTGAAAATCACCCGAAAGGTGTTCACCGGAGTGATGGTCGGGTAAATCTCCGCGCCTCCGCCGTCCGGCAAGTAATAGGCGTTGAGTATCGGCATGCGCGCATCCCACGTCCAGCCGTGATCGGCCTGCAGAACGATGATGGGGGGCGTGGACGAGGTCTCCAGGATATGGCGCACGATTGCCAGCACACGGCGGTTGACGTATTCCACCGCCTGTTGATAGCCGCCGTCATCCGCGCTGATCAGGCGGTACTCGCCCTCACGGGTGAAGACAAACGGCGCATGCGGCACCGGCACGTGGGCAAAGACGAACCGGGGCGCGGGCGCGGCGCTGTCGATGCGGTCCAGCGTATCCAACATAAAAGTGACGCGCTCGTAAATGCCCTGTTCGGGCGTCTTCACCTCTTTAAAGAGCGGCGCCAGGAAAGCCGCCGACCCTTCGTTCACCAGGCGCAGCGCCGTGGTGCGCAGAAAGAGCACCTCAAACTCGGTCACGGCAATCCCGCCGGTGACGCCGCTCTCCGGCGTCAGATAATAGGCGGCGTCGCTGATCGTGGTGAAGGGGTATCCGGTGTCAAACGCCACCGTGTTATACCCCAGCGCTTCCAGGTTGCGCCGCACCGGGTTGTGCTGGATGTAATCTTCGTACAACAGATAATCCAGATGCTCGTCGCCCTTCTGGGTCTTACCGTCCAGCGTCAGCAGGTAATCCATTTGCAGCGATGAAGACAGCGAGAGCGGCGTCCAGGCATAGTTGCTCTGGGCGCAATCGGGGATGACGAAGCCCAACCCGCGCAGCTCGTTGAGAAACGCGCTGTTATCAAACTGGTAATCTTTGCGCAAAATATCTTCGCGGGTGTACCCATCCAAAATAATGTAATACACGTCCGGTTTTTGCGCCGAGCTCAGGCCCGCCTGCCCGTCGGATGCGGCCAACGCGCTTTGGGATTGGCGGCGCATGGCTTCGGCATTGATCGCAAATCGTCCGATGGTGAAAAGCGGAAAGATCAGCAGCGCTACACTGACCAGGTTAAGCGCGCGCGTGACTGCCGCCGGAACGCGTCGCAGCCGCAGGAGGCCAAACCCGCCGGCCAGCAGCAAGCCGCCCCACAGCGGCGCCAGAAACCGGTGCCGCCCCAGCGCCGAACCGGCTTCTTCCAGCGCGCCGTACACATGCCCGTAGCTGAAAAACAAAGTCAACACCAGCGTGGTCACCAACGCGCCGCGCGCGGCATTGCGTAGCAGGCGGCTGAACACGGCATAAAGCAGCGCGCTGAACGCCAGTGAGAGCAGCCCGGCCCGCAGCCCATCCGCCAGGCGCAGTTGGCCAATGTTGCCGGCCAGCAACGCCACCAACGGATATACGCCCAGCAGCAGGGGATAATACCCGGCCGGGGTCTCGGGCTTTGCGCGCGCCGCGGACACTTTCGGTGCGTTCATTCTTCGGTCTTGCGCTCCATCAGGTACATCACGCGCTGCGAGCCGCTCACCGCCTGTTTGGCGCGAATCACATAACGCTCGCCGAAGGCCGCTTCAAAGCCCGCCTCGTTGTACTCGGTGAAAATATCCACGCGGCTGGCCAACAGACGCTGCACCTGCGAATCGCTCTTCGGTACAAACTCGATGATCAACCACGGCGCCAGGCGCGCAAAGAACGTCGCTACTTGCGCCAGCGGCACGTTGTTGGCGATCGCCAGATGATGGATCAGCGCCAGCGCCATGACGGTATCCGCCGGGCCGCGTTCAGCCAGCGAGTCGCGCTCGCGGTTGTCCCAGCCCAGCGCCGGGCTGGGGTTGGTCAAGTCCATCACCAGCGGCAGCAGGTGTTTATCGCCGCGCTTCCTGCAATCGCGGTAGTTTTGTTCCACCGCCGCGGGGTCAATATCGAACGCCACCGTCGGGATACCCGCATCCGCCGCCAGACGCGAAAATACGCCGTTGTTGGCGCCCAAGTCCCACACGCGCTGCGGAGCCGCCTGTTGCAGCATTCCCGTAACTACGCGCTTCTTTTCCTCAAAGGCGTCGCGCGTGTAATTGGTCGCATCGTAATAATCGGCCCACTCGGTGCCCTGCGGCTGCCAGTTCAGGCCTTTGACGGCCGATTCCAGGCTGTCGATCAATCCCAGGAAGGCAATCTTGCTGATGCGCTGCGCCGCCCGCTCCTGCGGCACAGCCTGCCCGGCGTATTTCTTTTGCGAGGCGGCGTGCGCGTGGATGTGGGTGAGCATGGCAAACGACAGGCGCGTCTTGGAAGGCAGCAGTTCACTGGCCAGATCCAGCGGCACGCCGTCGATGTAAATGCGCAGCAATTGAGACAAACGCACATCGCGGTGCGCCATCAGGGCCAGCGGCGCCAGGAAATGCTGGCAGAACTGGCGGTAGGCCGTCCAGGGTTGGCCCTCGTTGTACGATTCAAACGAGAGCGTGTCGATCAACACCGGCCGGCCGTTGTGGAACTGGATGTTGTAGGCGCTGGCGTCTTTCAACACCATGCCTTTCTCCAGGGCTTCCTTCACCACCGCCAGCGTGGTAAGTGCGGCATCCTGCAGCTGGCTGAAGCTCCACTCGTAGGGGTAGGAAATGAACCCCACGCGCTGTGGTTCGATCACACGGTAGGCCAGTTCGGGCACGGCGGGGGCGTCGTCCACCTCGCGGTGGGCAATCAACAGCCCGCGCTCCACCAGGCGCTGGTAAAGGCCGGAGCCCATCAGACGGTCGTATTCGGCGGCATAAGCCTGATTGACCTGACGAAAGAGCCGCCCATCGCGCGTGAAGAGAAAGCCGCTCGGGTCGCGGAAAGAGGCCGCCAGTTTGGAATCAGGGTTGCGGGTCATGGTCGCCGGGCTCCTGGATGACGGGCGTTTCTTCATCCTTGTTCTTTTTGAACAGGCCCTTCAATTTTTTCCAGTAGACCTTGAGCAGGTACGCGCCGCCCAGCAGCGCCGCCAGCAGCGCCTGCAGCAGCAAACTGCCGGAGCCGGGGTCCAGATAGGCATTGCCGCGCAGCAGCGGGGCCGCCAGTTGATTGAGAAGATGGATCATCCTGCACTTCCTTTCAAAAATAGCCTATTGACCAACACGGCGCAGCTTCTTCAGCGAAGACATCTCCGAGTCGTACACCTTCTTCACACCGTCCCCCAGCGAGGCTTCGGTGACGCGGATATACTTGACCAGACGCTCAAAGCCGCCCGGCTCCACCGAGGCCGCCTGGTCGCTGCCCCACATGGCGCGGTCGAGCGTGATGTGGCGTTCCACCAGGCAGGCGCCCAGGCCCACCGCCACCACCGAGGGAATCAGGCCAACTTCGTGACCGGAATAGCCCACCGGGCAGGGAAATTCGCTCTTGAGGGTCGGGATCATGCGCAGGTTCAGCTCTTCGGGGTCGCACGGGTAGGTACTGGTGGCGTGCGTGATCATCAGGCGATCGGTGCCCAGCGTTTCCACCGCGGTGCGGATCTGTTCCATGGTCGACATGCCCGTGGAGAGGATCAGCGGGCGGTTCGTAGCGCGCAGGTGCTTGAGCAGGTTGGCGTCGGTCAGCGAGGCCGAGGGGATCTTGTAGCACACCGGCTCATATTGCTCCAGGAAATCCACCGAGGGCTCATCCCACACCGATGCAAACCAGGTGATACCGATCTGCTTGCAGAAGCGGTCGATCTCATCGTACTGTTCCTTCTCAAATTCCGTTTTGTAACGGTATTCAAGGTAGGTGATGTAACCCCAGGGCGTCTCGCGCATCTGGTTGCGCTGCTCGGGGGGTACGCACAGCTCGGGGGTTCGCTTCTGGAACTTGACGGCATCCACACCCGAATGCTTGGCCGCTTCGATCAGCTTCTTGGCGATCTCGATATCGCCGTTGTGATTAATACCAATTTCGGCCACAACATACGTCGGATAGCCTTCGCCCACCCAGCGGTCGCCAATCTTAATCGCTTTTGGCATGGTCTCTACTCCTTATTTTCCCATTCGTTGAAGGATTAAATCACACAATTCACGCACTGCACCGTGTCCGCCAGGGCGCGAAAGCACCATATCGGCCTGACGCAGCGCCGCGGGCTGGGCGTCGGCTACCGCCACGGCACAGCCCACCAGCGGGAAGCAGGGCACATCGTTCACGTCGTTGCCAACGAAGATCGTCTCCGCCGCGTCAATGCCCCGCTCCGCCATGTATTCGATCAACGCGCCGGTTTTATCCAGCTTGCCCTGAATGACCGGCACGTTCATTTTTCGACAGCGCGCGCTCACCACCGGGTTGACTTCCGAGGAAATCACCACGCTCTCCACCCCTGCGCTGCGCAGCAGGTTGAGCCCCATGCTGTCCGAGCGGTACGACGCCACGCTTTCGCGTCCGGTTTCGTCCACCCACACGCGGTTGTCGGTCAACACGCCGTCGAAATCCATCACCACCAGTCGAACGTATTCCGGAAGCGGGCGGCGGCGGTTGCCCGGTGTGACCATTTGCAGCCCGCCGTACCACACCAGCCATTCGGCGCGCTGCCAGTCGGACGGATTGTCGATATCCACCGTGAAGCGCGGATCGATCATCACCGGCAGAATGATGCGCCCGCTCATCGAATTTTGCTGCAGAATGGCCGCCGGACGGATGGCGTCGATGTGCCCGGTCTGCCAGTAGGTCTGCGGCAGGGCCTGACGCGGTGCGTTGTACGGCTCGGCAATGCCTTCCACCGCCATCAGCGGGCGCAGGTGCTGCGATGCGGCATCCAGGCGCCACATTTTGTACGGGTTCTGCCCCGAAGGCACCACCCCGCGCACCGAATCGGCTTCGGGGTTCACCAGAAGGGTCTGCACCGCCTCATCCACCAGTGTTACCGGGCGCACCGGCGAGGTGGGACGCAGTTGCAGCACCACATCCGGGTGGTAGCCCTCGTTCTCGTCCAGCCAGCGCAAGGCATGTTGGAACACCGGCAGATCCAGCGTGGCATCCTGCGCAAATTCAGCCGGGCGCAGGAAGGGCGTTTCCGCGCCGCACTGGCGCGCCACCGCCGCAATTTCCTCATCGTCGGTCGAGACGATCACTCGCGTGACGCTCTGCGCATACAGCCCGGCGGCGATGCTGTAGCTGATCAGCGGGTGCCCGGCAAAACTGCGAATATTCTTGCGCGGAATGCCCTTCGAGCCGCCGCGCGCCGGAATGATCGCCAGAACTTCAGGCCGGCTCACCATGCCGTCCATCCTCCGTCCACTACCAGATTGGCGCCGGTCATATAGGACGAAGCATCCGAGGCCAGGAAGAGCACCGCGCCGTTCATTTCATCCTTGCGCGCCATGCGGCCCAGCACCGCGCGCGAGGTGTAGGCCTGCAAAAAGACCTCGTCGTGGCCGTTGAACACGCCGCCGGGGGTCAGTGCGTTGGCGCGCACGCCGGTGCCGGCGTAATAAGTCGCCAGATAGCGCGTCAGGCCCAGCACACCGGCCTTGGTAACCGAGTAAAAGACCGGCTTGTAGGACTGCACGTCCTGGCCGGGGCGTTTGTAAATGCGCTGGTCGGGGCCGACCAGACCGTAGGTGGAGCACAGATTGATGATCGAGCCGTGGTTTTGCCTGGCCATCGGTTTGGCCGCCGCCTGCGCGCACAGGAACAGGCCGGTCAGGTTCACATCCAGCGCCTGCTTCCACGATTCCAACGGGTAGGTCTCAAAGGCATTGGCGCCCTGCGAGCCGATGTGGGTGGTGTCGAACTTGGGATCCATCGCCGCGCTGGCCACCAGGGCATCCACGCGCCCAAAGGATTGCAGCGCTGCCGCCACCATGGCCTGCACCGAATCGGGATCGGTCACATCCACCCGGAAGGCATCCACCTTCAACCCTTCGGCGCGCAGTTCAGCCGCCACGGCTTCCGCGGCGTCGCCGTTCAGGTCGGCGGCCAGCACGCCCGCACCGGCCTGCGCCAGCGTGCGGGTAAATTCCTTGCCCAGCAGCCCGGCCGCGCCGGTGACGATGGCGCCCTGACCTTCCATTTTGAATTGATCCAAAATCGTGCTCATAACACCTCATCCATCCGAATGCAGATTGGTTAAAGTCTCATCCTCTGTCCGCTTTCAGCCGAGCGGTGAGCCGCCTGTGTCAGGCGCACCACGCGCTCGCCCACTTCCAACGGGCAAAGCGGTTCCACCTCGCCGCGCGTCACAGCCATGAAGTGACGCAGTTCGGCCAGGAACAGGTCGTTACGGTCAAACCCGGCAGGCAGCGCGAAGGTTTCCCAGCTTTCGGTCGAAACGCGGTACAGGCGGGTTGCGCCGCTGGCGTTGTCCCACTGCAGCGTGCCCTGCGTGCCGGTAATCTCCAGATCGTGGCGCGGCGGGCGCTGCACATAATCCAGGTGCAGCGTGGCCGTGGCGCCACCGGCAAAGCGCAGACCCATCTCGGCCACCGCTTCCACCTCGATCTCCAACTCGGGTACGCGCGCCTTGTACGCCCACAGCGTTTCAATATCACCGAGCAGCCAGCCCAGGTAGTGCAGCGGGTGGCACAGGGTGTTGATCACCCCGCCGCCCAGGTCGACACGCGCGGCATAGCTGTTGCGATAATCTTCCCACGGGTGCCAGTTGGGTAGGTATTCGCCCCAGTGCGCCTGCGCCGCCACCGGGCGGCCAATCGCGCCATCCGCCAGCAGATCGGCCGCTTTTTGCAGGCCAGGGTGAAAGCGGAACTGAAACCCGACGTGCAGCCGGCCACCGCCGGTGACCAGCGCGGAGCGCAGCGCATCCAACCCGTCCAGCCGGTCAGAGACCGGTTTTTCCATCAAAATGCTGCAACCGGTCTCGGCCGCGGGCACCGCCACGTCGAGGTGCAGGGCGGTTGGGTTGGCCACGATCAGCGCATCCGGGCGGTGCGCCAGAGCATCGGTCAGGCGGGTTTCCACCGGAAAACCGGCCAGCTCATCCACCGGCAGGGTGCTGTGCTGCGAACGCAGCAGGACGATGTCTTTCTCGCCCAGCGTCAGCAGGTTGCGCATATGCCGCCGGCCAATTGAGCCAAATCCCGCAATCAGAAATTTCATGCCGTTCGCTCCGTTTTTCCAGAGTGGGTCATGCCGAATGCAACAGGGAAAGCAGATATTCACCCGTGCGCCGTCCGGCGCTGCCGTCGGTGAAGGTGACTTCGTTGCGAATAAACCGGCGGCGTGCTTCGGCGTCGGCCTGTGGATCACGCAAGTACAGGTTGACCGCTTCGCGCAGTGTGTCGGCGTCCATCGCCACGCGCCCGGCGCCTGCCGCGCGGAAGCGCTGGTGCGTCGGCCACTCGCCAATCTCCGAGAGGGCCAGCGAGAACTTGCCTGGCGTGTTCCAGCCGCCCGGCGTATCCAGGCAGACCGCCACAATCGGGCGTTCATGCAGCGCGGTCTCCACCACCATGGTGGAATATACCGTCAGGAAGACGTCGGCATAGGCCATCATTGAACATTTTTCGGGCATGTCTTCGCCGGAGTAGTAACCCAGCTCACCGCCCAGCGGCACCGGCTCCACCAAATGCACATTCGGCAGGGTGCGCACCAATTCGCGCACGCGCGCCGCCTCGCCCTCGTAGAGCGAGCCCGGCATGAAGTGGTTGGGGTGCAGGCGAATGAGCAACTGCGACGGTTCGGCCAGGTCGTCATTGGCCACCATGCGCGCCAGCGTCTCAATGTTGCGGTAATTGGGCGCAAACGTCACAAAGCTGGAGGCGTACGCCAGCAGCTTGCGCTGCGGGTCCAGCCCGTGCAGCCGGAAATACTCCTCCTTCGGCATCAACCATTCCTTGCGGAAGTAACCGTCATACGACGGGATGCCGCCGATGTTGACGCGCGCCGGATCCCAATCCGAGCCGAGCACCAATTCGCGCTTTTGAATCTCGGACCAACAGGTTATGTGATCAATCGGCGCGCCGGGTAGGCGGTAGCTGCTTGGGTTGTCCCAACCAACGATCGCCGCCGCGGTCTTCACGCCGCGCTGCACCGCCTCGCGCAGCAGGTAGCGGTCCAGCCGCCAGCCGGGCGTGCTGGCCACCACCAGGTCGGGTTGGTATTTCTCAAACAAATCGGCGTACAGGCCGGGGGTGTGGCGCATCTGGGCGCGCACCAACGCGCGGCGCGCCGCCGCCGATTTGCGCAGCACGGCGGTATAGGCACGCACAAACGGCATGAGCAGTTTGCCCCCGCGCGATGTCTCAAAAGCCATCTGGCGCATGTGGCCGTCCATGGCGTTGGTGTTGATGCGGTCCGAGCCGCCCATCCAGCGCAGGAAATGCGTCCAATACTGGCGGGTGTGGTCGTGCTGTTCAAAATAGGCGCGCGCCTGCTTCAGGCGCAAACCTTCCACCATCAAACCCGGCTGCCCGAAACGCGCGCGGATCTGCTCCACCAGGCCGTCGTCGGTCAGCAGCACCACCTCCACGCCATTTTGCAGCAGGGTGGGCACCACGTCGCTCTGCAGGAAGTACACGACCGCCAGGCCGTGATCTGCGCTGATGAAAATTCGTTTCGAAGCCATAAACGGTCCTGTCCTAGCGGTCATAATACCAGCGGAAAATCGAATCATACAGTGAAAGCAGCACACGCTTCACCGGCGGGAAGTCCAGCAGCGGACGCTTGCGCGGGGTGGCTTTACGCTCGCCCGCCGCGGCCGAGCCCGGCAGGTTGCGCAACGTATTGCTCATGTTCATCGCCAGCGGTTCGGTGGGCATCAGGCGCAGCAGGCCGGCGGCGTTCATGCGCTGATCCAACTGCTTGACCTGTCCCATCGGGCGGTCCATGCTGAATGGCAGAAATTGTGCCAGCGTTTCCTTGCGCGCCATAAACTGCCAGTGTGACGCGCCGGCCATGGCCGTCACGCCGTTGAACGTCAGGCGCACATCCTCGGTGCTTTCAAAACGCTTGCGAATATCCACCTCGTCCTGCCCCAGGCTCAAATCAAAATCGCGGAAGACCTCCCAGGGGATGAACGATCCGCGCTCCACCTGCGCGCCGGGAGTGGTGTCGCCCCAGGCCAGCGTGGCGCTGTAATATTCCGGGTTGGTGCGGAACGGTCGCGCCGTAACCATGCCAACATTCGGGTACGTCTCCAAAATTTGCAGCGAGCGCGACAGCCAGCCCTTGTGGAAATAGCAATCGTTGTCGGTGTACACCACAATTTCACCCGGAGCGCCGGACAGGATCATGTTCCACGCCCCGCCCTTGCCCAGGTTCTTGCGCGACAGCAGCAGGTATTGGATGCGGTCGGCCTCGTATTCGTCCAGCAAGAATTGCACTGCTTCCGCGCAGCTGCCGTTGTCAAAAACCATCAAGTCGAAGGGCAGATCGCTATTTTCGCGCAGGCTGTTCAGGCAGGTCTTGAGCACATCCAGCAGTTCGGCATAAAAGCCGCTCAGAAACGGGATGTAATTCAACACCGCCACGGTGATGCGGGCGGGTTTGGCCACTTCCTTCACAAATTTTGCTGGATTCTGTCCGATGCGCATATTGGCTCCAAAGACCAACGGATTATGTTACCACACTTCACCGGTCGCCCCCGCGCCATTCACGGTAGGCGCGTTGGGGGTGAAAGAGGGCGTAGGCCAGCTTGCCCAGCGCCATCGAGCGCAGCCCGACCAGCGGGAAAATCTCCACCTCGCGTATGAATTTGGCCCAATCCCCCAACGGCGGCAGCAGGCGACCGTCTTTCAGGCGGCGATTGGTATCCAGCAGGGTGAAGCGCGTCACCAGGCGTCCGCCCGCCAGGCGAATATTCTCAAACGTTTCGGGCAACTTGTAATGCGGCTGACCGCCCGGCAGGTGCGAGTAATCATGGTTCTGGTGAATGATCTGCACCGATTCGGTGCCATCCACCACCAGCCAGCCCTTGCGTCGCGCGGCGTAGATCATCCAGTTGTCCCAACCGGCACGCCCGATGGCAAAAGCCGGCATATCGCTGAAACCGGCGCGCGGGAAGACGAAGTAGTCCGATCCCATGCGGGCGTGCAGTTTGCCGCTTTCGCGGCAGCGCGCCTGAAGGCGGGCGGCCCAGTCGCCGGAGAAATCCAGTCGTTCGGTCACGTCCAGGTCCCAGCGTTGACCGACGATCAGAAAATCGCGCGGCCATTGCGCCGCCAGGCGGCAGGTTTCCACAAAATCGGGCAGCAGCAGGATGTCGGCGTTGACATAGGCCAGCAACGGGGCATCGCTCGCTTGACGCGCCAGATCAAAGATCGAGGGAATCAACGGCGTGCCCGAGGCGTTGCGCGCCACAGCCGGCAGATGGCGCACGCCAAACTCGGCGGCGGCTTCCGCCAGGCCCTCTTCCTCGCCCACCAGAATCACATCCACCGCCGGACCCAGCGCCAGCCACGAACGGATGGCGTTGCGCTGCAAAACAGCGATGTGCGGATTGGTGAACGGCTTGGGCGCCGTGAAAATGGTAATTTCAGGCATAAGGCTTCATTCCGTCAGCGATTTGTGATGGATGCCGGCGTTGATCGCGCGCAGCTCGGGGCGGCGGCGGGTGATCTCCAGCACGTCCAGCCAGGTGAAATCATCGCGGTTGCCCAGCGCGGCCACAATGCCGCGCACCGCTTCCAAATCCTGCGGCGTATCCACCGTCCAGCGCAGGTGGCCGTAATCCGGTTCGGTGTTGACCAGCAGCGTGCGAAAACGCCCCGGCTGGTCGTACAGATAAGGCATGACGTGTTCGCGCTCATACTTTTCGCGCGCTTCGGTCCAGGCGCGTTCCAACGCGGAAAAGCGGCACACTTCGGTGTCCAACCCGATCGGGTAGGTACGTTTCCAGGGCGGGGGCAGGCGGTTGGCGGCAAAATCCACGCCGCTTTCGCGGAAGCGCAGCACGGTTGTGTCGATCACGTCCGGATCAATCAGCGGGCAGTCCGAGGTCAGGCGTACGATCACATCGGCGCCGAACTGCTTGGCCGCCTGATAATAGCGGTCGAGCACGTCGTTCAGGCTGCCGCGCGCGCAGGGGTACCCCTGTTCACGGCAGTAGGCTTCCAGCGGATCGTCCGAAAGGTCGGTGGTGGTCGCCACGGTCACGTCGTCCAGCGTGGTGGCGCGCCGCGCACGCTCCACCGTCCAGGCCAGCATCGGGCGCCCGGCAATGTCTTGCAGCACCTTGCCCGGCAGACGGGTGGAGGTCATGCGTGCTTGAATGATGGCTACGGTTCGCGTCATGCGCGCAAAAATTCCTTTCCAATCGCGGACGGTTCAGCCGCCGCGGGTTTCCAGTTTCCAATGGCGGCGCGCCAGCTCATACGCCGAAAGCAGAACCTGAAAATTTTCGTCCCAGTTGGCGCGCTGTTCCGCCAGGCGGCGGGCGGCCAGGCCCATCTGCGCCCGTTCACCGCGCGCCTCGTACGCGCGCAGCAGGCCCTGCGCCAGGTCGGCGGCGTCGCCGTCGCGAAAGAACCAGCCTTCCTGTCCGGGTGTCAGCCATTCCAGGTTGCCGGGGATGTCTGAGACCAGCGCGGGCAGCCCGCTGGCCAGGGCTTCCATCAGCGAGACGGATGAGCCGTCGGAGTGCGAGGCGCTCACATACAGGTCGGCGGCGCGGTAATAACCGGGCAGCTCGTTCTGTCGCACCTGTCCGGCCAGATGCACCCGTTCGCCCAGGTTGTACTTCTGGATGAGCGCGTGAATCTGCGCCGCCTGACTGCCGTTGCCCGGCAGCAGCAGGCGCGCCTGTGGGATGGATTCGGCGATCTGCGCAAAAGCTTTCACCACCACGTCCACGCCATAGATCGGCTCCCAGGCGCGCAGTGAAAGCAGCACAAAAGCATCCTGCCATCCCAACCGCGCGCGCAGATCGCCGGCGGGTTTGGGCGCAAAGGTTTTCAGATCCACCCCCCAGGGGAGAAGCAGCACGCGTTCGGTGGGAAAGCCCAGCGCCACCGCCTTGTCCTGCACGGCGCGGCAATCACCAACCAGCACGTCGCTGTGATTCAGCGTGAAGCGCGTCGCCCAGTGGTACAGGCGCGAACGGTCGGCGTTTTTAAGCAAATCCGAGCCCCACGACATGGTCACCAGCGGGCGCGTCCCG
>DAOUGY010000067.1:0-2259 GCA_034428975.1 Anaerolineaceae bacterium
TTGGAAGATGTATTGCGAAAAGTCAAAGCATAAACAGAGCCGGGTTCGATCCATATCATACTCATACGAAAGCCGCAGCCTGATTGCATGAAGCCTCAAACCATTGTTGAATGTCCGGAATGTAAACACGAGACGATGTACTCGCCGCACTCCCAGAATTGCCCAAAATGCGGCAACCCCTGGCGTGAAGCTCGCTACGATTACGAAGCCATAGCCAAAACCCTGCCTGGGCAACTTCAATGCCGCCCATTCACCCTCTGGCGCTACCATGAACTTTTACCCGTACAGCAGCCCATCCCGGAGATCTCGCTGGGGGAAGGCGGCACACCGCTTTTTCGGGCCGTCAACCTTGGCATGATGCTGGGAAGCACCAATATCTACATCAAAGACGAGCGTCAGGGGCCAACCACATCCTTCAAGGATCGCCAGGCCGCCGTTACCATCGCCGCCCTGAAAGAAGCCGGCATCACCGAAATGGTGGTTGCCTCCACCGGGAATGTGGCTATTGCCTATTCGGCTTTTGCGGCCCGCGCCGGGATCAAGCTCTGGGCGTTTCTCACCAGCCTGGTTCCAGCCTCCAAGATGCGGGAAGTGGCGCTGTATGGAACCCAGGTCGTCAAAATCACCGGATCGTATGACCAGGCCAAGCAGGTCGCCGCAGAATTTGCCAAACAGCGCGGTCTTTACCTCGATGGCGGCGCCCGTTCAGTGCCCTGCATCGAATCGATGAAAACGCTTGCCTTTGAAATCGCCGAGCAATTGGCCATGCTCAACCCCAACGATGGCGTCCCTTTCCGCGCTCCCGATTGGTACATCCAGGCGGTCAGCGGCGGCATGGGGCCTTTGGGCGTCATCAAAGGCTTTGAAGAATTACACCGCATGGGCTTCATCGACCGCATTCCCAAAATCGCCGCCATTCAGGTGGAAGGCTGCGCCCCGATGGTGCACGCATGGAAGCAAAACCGCGAGACGGCCGCGCCGGTGCAGTCGCCGCGCACGTTAATCGCCACGCTCGCCACCGGCGATCCGGGTCGCACCTACACCCTGCTTCGCCAGAAAATGCTCGCTGGATCGGGCGGCATCATCGAGAGCGTGACCGATGAAGAAGCCTTTCGCGCCATGCATTTCCTGGCAAAAATGGAAGGTCTTTCGGTCGAACCAGCCACCGGCGTAGCCTTTGCCGGCCTGATCCGTCTGGTGCGCAGCGGTGAAATCAAACCCACTGAAACAGTGGTGGTGAACTGCTCCGGTCACACCATGTCGATCGAGCGCAACATTCTTGGTGAGGGTTGGTCCAGGGATATCGTTCTGCCCAGCGATGAACAGGGCAATGAAGAAGGCTTGCTGGCCGCCTTGAGCAAGGTTTCCATCGACCGCTTCCCGCGCATCGCCATTGTCGATGACAACCCCGATGTGCGCCGCCTGGTTCGCCGCATCCTCCAATCGCAGGGAGAGTTTGAATTGCATGAAGCCACCAACGGCCGTGAAGCTGTTGAACTGGTGCAAAACATGTTGCCCAACCTGATTATTTTGGATCTGATGATGCCGGAAATGGATGGATTTAGCGTGCTGGATGCGTTGCAATCCCGATCCGAGACAGCGCAAATCCCGGTCATTGTGGTCACCGCCAAAGAACTGACACCGGCTGAGAAATCGCGCTTGAAAGGCCAGATTCAAGCCTTGATGCAAAAAGGCGATTTTATGAGCGATCAATTGTTGGATGAAGTGCGGGCCTTACTGGGGTAATGGCATGAAAATCTTTCGGCCGGCAGGAGCTCCAAACGATCTAAAAGGCATGGCCGCGGCGTTCTCATCGGCTGCCTTATTGGGTCTTACGCCGGTATTTGGGAAACAAGCCATCCTGTCAGGCATCTCCCCCATGGCCGTGGTGGCCGTGCGCACGAGCATCGCGGCGTTGTTACTCCTGGCCATTATTGTGCTCTTCCAGCGGAAACTTCTGTACATCTATTCCTTGGGGTTGATCGGCTGCATCGTCGCCGGCGTGGTCAACGGCATCGGATCCATCTTCTTCTACACCGCCCTGGCGCGTCTGGATGCCACCATCGGTCAATTGCTGTACTCATCCTACCCGCTGTTTGTCGCCCTTTGGCTTTTCCTCGACCGCCAACCCATCCGCAAACTCACCATCATCCGCATGCTGGTAGCCGGACCGGGGGTGTACCTGCTTCTCAGCACCGGGCAGAACCGGGTCGATCTGATCGGCGCGGCTTTGATGGTCGGCGCAGCGCTTTTGTATGC
>DAOUGY010000068.1:0-10191 GCA_034428975.1 Anaerolineaceae bacterium
ACCATCTTCATCTGGGGCACCACATTCATCTCCATTAAAGTGCTGCTGGGGCCGTTCACGCCGGTGGAGATCATGTTTTTTCGCATGGTGTTGGCATATGTGGCCCTGCTGATCGCCCGCCCGCAGTTCATTCCCGTGCGCAGTCTGAAAGAGGAACTGCTTTTTGCCGGGGCGGGGTTGTGCGGGGTGACGCTGTATTTTATCTTCCAGAATGTGGCGCTTTCGTACACGCTGGCGTCCAACGTGGGCGTGCTGGTGTCGGTCTCGCCTTTCATCACCGCGCTGCTGTCGCATTTCTTCCTCAAAGATGAGGAGCTGCGCGTTAATTTCTTCATTGGCTTTGCCATTTCCATCGTTGGCATCATCCTGATCGGTTTCAACGGTAATTTCATTCTCAAGCTCAACCCCCTCGGCGACCTGCTGGCGATTCTGGCGGCGGTGGTGTGGGCGTTCTATTCGGTGCTGATTCGCAAGATCAGCGCGCTGAACCACAATACCATTCTGTCCACCCGCCGCATTTTCTTCTACGGGCTGCTCTTCATGCTGCCGGCGTTGGGATTGTTTGAGTTCCGCCTGGGGCTGGAGCGCTTCGCGTCGATTACCAATATTCTGCATTTCGTGTTTCTGGGCGTGGGCGCGTCGGCGCTGTGTTTCGTCACCTGGAATTACGCGCTCAGTGTGTTGGGCGCGATGAAGACCAGCGTGTATATCTACGCCATTCCGGTGGTTACGGTAATCGCATCGCTGATCTTCCTGCGCGAGCCCATCACACTCGTGGCGCTGGGCGGCGTGCTGCTCATCCTGCTGGGATTGTTTGTGTCCGAGCGCCGCACGCGCCCGGTGGAGGCGCAAGAGACGGCGTAGGGCTTCACCATGCATGGGGTGGAATGGGTATAAAAAGGATCCCGATGCTGTTCATGGCATCGGGATATTTATCCTTCGGGGACGCGAAGCACCCTCGGAGCCGGGAAAACGCACAAAAGGACAGGAAATGGAATCCTGTCCTTTTGAAGTCTGGCGGATAGGGTCGCGAAGCACCCTCGGAGCCGGGAAAAAGCACAAAAGGACAGGAAATGGAATCCTGTCCTTTTGAAGTCTGGCGGAGAGGGCGGGATTCGAACCCGCGATACCTTTCAGTATACCCGCTTTCCAGGCGAGCGCGTTAGGCCAGACTACGCTACCTCTCCAGGGTTGTTTCAGGCCGCTCTCTCGAGCGAGGGGATTATATCATAAGAATTTTGGATCGGGTAGTTTTCTACTCCACCGCCTTGCGCTCGCCTTTCAAAAACCAGGCGCCCTTGCGATGCGCCGAATCCTTGGGTGCGCGGTCGTAATACAGATCAAAAATGCGCCCACCGGCTACCGTCACCCGGAAGAAAAAGCGTCCCACGCCCCATGAGCCTTTCACCGAAGCACGCGCGGCGTGTTCCGGCGCCATATTCCGGGCCATGCGCCCGCGCCGCTCGGTATCCACCCATTCGCCCAGCAGCTCGACGATGCGGAACGTCTCGCCGCGCCAGACGAACCCGGTCGGGCAATCGGGTTTCTTCTCCAGCATGGGCGCATGGTCAAAAAGCACGTCCACCGGCTCGTCAATGAAATGGATGGGTACGCTTTCCATGGATCCTCACTCGCGCTGATCACTGCCCGCCGCTGACCTGGGCAATGCGCCAGGCCCCGTTTTCCTGCAGCAGCGTAAAGGTGCGCCGCACCTGACTTTCACCGGCCGAAAGACGCACCTGTACCAGCGCCTGGCGCATATCCGGGTCCACCGCGCCCGATTCGACTTCAAACTCCGTCAACGGGCCATCCACGTCCAACAGGGTCAACGGCGCAGTGGGGTCCAGACTGCCGCGCAGGTCGGCGGTCAAATACGGCTGCCAGCCGGTGGGCTCGCCGTTCAGCGCCGCCAGGAAGGCCTGCACCACTTCTTCGGGCGATGCGGCGGGGGGTGGGGTGCCGTCGGACGGTTGAAACGGCGTGGGCGCGGTTGAACCGTCTGGCGCCGGGGGCGTGGTGAATAAGGGGAAATTGCAGCCGGTCAGAACAAAGACGACCAGCAGCAGGCCGATGGTGATGTTCCTTGATGTATGCATTCGATCGAACCCGGTTTCCTGTAAAGTATCCCCTCCCCGCAAGGCGGAGAGGGGATCGGAGAGTGGGGGGACACTCGTAATATGGCGGAGCTTGCTACGGCGCGGTGTTGTTCCAGAACCAGTTGAAGGCATAGTAGCCGCCGGGGGCTTCGGCGCGGATGGCAATGCGTTGGCTGCCCGCCAGGCCGGCCGGAATGTCGAAGGTCTTGCTGAACGCGCCTCCCGCACCGCTGTCAAAGGTGGTGACGACCGTACCGCCCACGCCCAGCGAGCCGTAAGTGCCCATGCGCACCGTGAAAGTCAGCCCGGCAGGGAAATTGTTGGTCTTGATGGTCACCTTGCTGTCTTTCACCACCGAGCTGATGCTGAAGGTGGGAATGCCGGTGTAAGCGGGCACAGGCGTGCCATCGGACGGCGCCGGTGTGGAGCCGCCGTCGGTGTTGTTGTTCCAGAACCAGTTGTAGGCGTAGAAACCGCCGGTGCCTTCGGCGCGAATGGCGACACGCTGCTCACCGGCCAGGCTGGCAGGGATGTCGAACGTCTTGCTGAACGATCCGCCCGTGCCGGAGTTGAACGTGGCCACTTCGATGCCGCCCACGCCCTTGGTGCCGTACTTGCCCATCAGGACCTTGAAATTGATGTCCTTGGGGAAGTTGCTGGTCTTGATCGTCACATCTTCGCCCTTGACCACCGCGGTGATGCTGAAGGTGGGGATGCCCTTGTATCCGGGCACGGGGGTAGTGGTGGGAGCCGGAGCAGTCTTGTTCCAGAACCAGTTGAAGGCATAGTAGCCGCCCGTGCCGTCGGCGCGGATGGCGATGCGCTCGTCACCCTTCAAACCATCGGGAATGTTGAAGGTCTTGGTGAACGAGCCGCCGGCGCCGGAATCAAAGGTTTCGACCACAGTGCCGCCTTTGCCGTAGGTGCCATATTCACCCATGCGCACGGTGAAGGTGTGGTGCGCCGGGAAGCTAGCCGTGCGGATGGTGACAGTGGTATCGGTCACCACGCTTTCAATTGAAAAGGTGGGAATGGCGGAGGCCTGGCTGGCGGCCGGGATGCCCAGGGCAATCACCAGCACCAAGAGCAGGCTCAGGCCAATTTGCAGGGCGCGCAGGCCCTGGCGAGGACGCAAAGTAGACGCGATCATGTTATCCTCCCTTTGTACAAAACGTACGGGTCAATCATTCCAGAGCGCAAAGCGCCTGGAGACGAGAGGGGTTCTGAAGCCGATTGACCCCAAAACCCCTCCCGGTGGTTCCAATTACTTGGCGATGCGCGGCGCCAGCCAGAAGGCCTGGTCGTCGGTCGAGTCGCCGGTGCTGTACACCGACAGATAGAAGATGACCTTCTTGCCGGCCAGGGCGGAGAGGTCGACGTTCACCTTGGTGAACTCGCCGTCGTATTTCTCGTCCCAGGCTTGCAGGGTCTCAATCGTATCGCCGTTGTCAATCGAGTAGCGCAGGCGGAAATCCACGTCGCACTTCTTGGCGCCGTACATGCAGCCAATGATCGCGCGGAAGGAATAGCCGTCCTTGATGGTGATGGCCGGGTAGCGCCCGTAGATGCGTTCGGTGTCGCCCTTGGGCGGCACGGTCACCAGCGCGGGTTCATTTTCCGTACGGTCGCCTTCCAGGCGCGGGTTGAGCAGGCGCTGGATGGAGCCCTTTACATAGTCCACGGCCGGGCTGGGGCACGACAGGCTGTCGTTGGCGATCCACTTGGCCGAGCAGTAATTGGCGGCGAAGTCGTACACCGTGTTGGGGTCGGCCGGGGCGGTTTCCGCCACATCGATTTTGACCCAGAACGGGCTGTTGTAGTTGCTGCCGATGCCGAAGACGATCCCCTTGTCGGAGCGCAGCTTCCAGTTGCCGGTGAAGCTGCCGGCCTTGTCCGGGGCGGTCAGTGAGACGGATACATCCAGCGTCTGGCCGGGGGCGACCTTGACACCGCTCAGGTCAATGGTGGACGCAGCGCCCATCTGATTGCCCGAGTCGAAGATCAGGTCGTAGTTGTCATTCCAGCTACAGGTGCCTTTGTTCACCAGCCGCCAGGTCTTGACGAATTTCTCGCCGGCCATCACTTTGGTGCCGTCCGCAATGGTCACGTCCTTGACGAAACCGGCCCAGTTGCACGGCGTGGGGATGGCCGTGGGGGGCAGGGGCGTCCAAGTGGCCGGAACCAGCGTGGGCAGCGGGGTAAAGCTGGGCAGCGGGGTGTAGGTCGGAAGCGGCGTCTGGGTGGGTGCCAGCGTGGGCTGCACAGCCTGCGTGGCGGTGGCGGCTTCAGCCGCGGCTTGCGTTTTGGCCATGTCGGTCACGCGCGCCGCCAGTGTCTCAAACGCCATTTGCGTTACACGCGCTTCAATGGTGCGTGCCGCGGCCGTGTCCAGCGCCTGGCCGCTCGGTTGGTTGGGCACATTGCAAGCGCCCACAATCAGCGCGAAGGCAGTCAAAGCCAAGAGGATGGGTAAAATGCGGAACTTCTTCATAAAGCACTCTCCTTTACGGGCTAGACGTTGTGCGCCCCCGTTTGGTTCCCGAAATGATGAATTGTGCATTTTGTATTTTTTGTACTGTGAAGATTATACAATCATCTTACCGAATATGCACGCTCCTCTTTTCGGTTGTGAGGCGCAACAGCAGGGGTGCAATAATTGCGCCAGCGGCCGGCGAGGGATCCACGCCGCGCAAACCGCTGTTTGGAGTGAGGAAAGGCATTCGTCATTCGGTGGTAAAATTCAAGTGCTCATGCAACCACGATCCATCCCTCAACAACCCGTGCGCAACCGCATGCGGTCTTCCCAACAGCGAGCATGGACCATGAAGCTGAATCCTGAAACGCTGGCCGCCAGGGCCCGCAATCTGTATGATCAGTTGAACCGGGTCCTGTGGGGCGCTCCGGCGATCCTGGCCGACACGCTGCGCACCTTCAGCCTGGCGCGGGCTTCGGAAGCCGCCGCCAGTATTTCCTATTACGCCATGTTTTCGCTTTTTCCGCTGGCCCTGGCCGTCATCACGGCCGGCAGCTTTGTGCTGGAGAAAGAGATCATCCAGCAGCGCGTGCTGGAATGGGTGGCCACGTCGTTGCCCACCGCGCAGGATTTGATCATCGCCAACCTGCGCAATGTGCTCGAGCAGCGCGGTTCGGTGGGGCTGATTGCGTTGCTGGGCCTGTTGTGGTCGGGCAGCGGGGTGTTGAATACCCTGGCGCAGAACATCAACCGCGCCTACCCTGAATCGCGCTGGAACCATTTCCTGCACGCCCGCATGGTGGCGCTGGGCATGGCCGCCGGTCTGGCCGTCCTGCTGGTGCTCTCGTTTGTGCTCAGCACCGCGCTCGATCTGCTGCCCACGCTGGGGCTGCCCATCATCTCCGAAGATTCCCCGTTCAGCCACTGGCTGCTCTACACCTTTTCGACGGGCGTGCTGCCGTTTGTGCTGCGCCTGTTCATGTTCTGGGGGTTGTATTTCTGGGTGCCCAACACCGCTGTCAAGAAGCGCGGAGCGCTGGTTGGGGCGCTGTTTTCTGCGCTCGGTTGGCAGATCGTCACCGCGGGGTTTACCGCGTATTTAAGCTCCGGCCTGGCCAAGTATGAGCTGATGTATGGCTCGCTGGGCACGATCATTGCGCTGATGTTGTGGGTATACTTGAGCGCCTGGATCGCGCTGTTCGGCGCGCACTTGAGCGCGGCCATCTCCCGTGTGGTGCGTAATCGCGTTAAATCGGTCCAAATGGCTCGCCCGCGCCGCAGTCGCGTCTAAGATCACCCCCTATGAACGGCGATCACTCCCCCAATTCCATTCGACGCGTATTCCTGGTGATCAACCCGGTCGCCGGTTTTGTGGATTCCAAAGCGCTGGAACGGCGCTGCGTGCATTTCTTTGAACACCAAAATTGGGATTACGAGGTGTATCAAACCACCGGCGATCATTCGGTGACGGAGGTGGTGCAGGATGCCGTGCAGCGCGGCTTTGATCTGTTCATCGCCGCGGGCGGAGACGGCACCATCTCGGCGGTGGCGGGCGGACTGGTGCACACCGACATCCCCCTGGCCATTCTGCCGGTCGGAACAGGTAACCTGCTGGCACGTGAAATGAACATTCCGCTCAACGCCGCTGGCGCGCTCAACCTGATCACCGCGCCCCACCGCATTCGCCATATCGACGCCATGGATATCGGCGGTGAAATCCGCATCCTCAATATGAGCATCGGCATCAGCTCGCTGACCATGATGCACACCGACCGTGAGCAAAAGCGTCGCTTTGGCATGCTGGCCTATGTCTGGAATATTCTGCTGCAAGTGCTGGGTTTGCGCATGGTGCGTTTCAGCATTCAGGTGGATGGCAAACTGCACAATTTGCGCGCCAGTGAAGTGATGGTGACCAATGGCGGCTTGCTGGCGATCGAACCGTTCCGCTGGCAGGATGACATCACCCTCGACGATGGGCGCATCGACGTGGTGGTGCTGCGCGCCCGCTCGCTGTGGGACATTCTTTCGCTGATCGTCAGCACCCTTCTGCGCCGCCAGAACAAGAATCCGGTCATGCGCATCTTCGGCGCTTATCAGAATATAACCATCCATACCGGGCGCAGTATGCCGGTGCAGGCCGATGGGGATCTGATGGGTACCACGCCGGTGATGATTCGCGTGCTGCCGCATGCCGTAAATGTCATTGTCCCGGCGCGCCAGCCGGTTAACCTGCGCCAGATCATTCAGGAACGCGTGGAGCATGAGCGCCAGGTGTACAGGAAACTACTGGAAGATCGCCTGAAAAAGCAGGCAAAGTTGCTCAACAAGCACCGGCGGCACGATCCGGCAGGGGAGTAGGCGCATGCCGGGGGATCCGTTTTCGTGGTGGCGCAAGGCGCTGGGAAAAATCCGCCGGCCGCTGCTGATTATCGGCCTGGCGTTGGGCCTGGGGGGTGTCTGGGCGTTGCTGCCGGCCCCCGTGCAGGATGAGATTATCGCATCCCTGCGACGCGAAAGAGAACTGGTCGGGCTGATCATCGGTTTTGCCCTGGTGACGTTGCTGCTGCTGTTCGGTTCGGTGGGCAAATCGCTCGATGTTTCCCTGTTTAAATGGATTAATCAACGCGCGGCGCGCACGCCCGTGCTGGAACGCCTGGTGTGGTGTCTCAGCCTGCCGGGCAACGGCCTGTTTGCTCTGCTGCTGGTGGGGATTTCGTCCGCCCTGGGGGCGCGCCGATTTGCGCTGGCGCTCTTTTTAGGCGAGTCGGCGCTGTGGCTGCTGGTGGAGCTGCTCAAGGCGCTCACCGCCCGCGCGCGCCCTTATCTGAGTGTGGAAGGGGCAAAGCTCTTCGGGCAAAAGGAAATCGACCACGCCTATCCCAGCGGCCACACTGCGCAGGCCTTCTTCCTGGCGGGGTTGGCGATCGGATATTTTCAGCCGGGCGCCACCTGGGGCGCGGGGCTGTATGCGCTGGCCGGTCTGGTGGGCTTCAGCCGCATCTACCTGGGCGTGCACTTTCCGTTGGACGTGCTGGCGGGCATCATTCTCGGCACGCTGTGGGGCTTGCTGGCCGGCATGGTGGTGTGAGGCCGCTCGCGTTGATTTTCGGCGGTTGGAAAACGGCCGCGCCGTTGACGCATGCGCAGGTGCGTGATAAAATGGCTGAAGTTTGGGCGCGTAGCTCAATGGCAGAGCAGTGGCCTTTTAAGCCATTGGTTGAGAGTTCGAGCCTCTCCGCGCTCACAGTTTATTTAAGTGCCTGGTTGTTAGCGGGTTAGTACTTAGTGGTAAGAAAGCGATCCCGACGCCGAGAACGGCGTCGGGATCGCTTTTTTGCGGATTTGTCGCTTACTTTTTCCCCGCCCAAAAAGCATCGGCCTCTTTTTCCAATTGCGCCAGGCGGGTGTAATAATCCGGGAATTCCTTCAAATGCGCCAGCGCGATCTTGCCCGTCGTCATCGCATCGTCGTTGGTCACATTGGTTTGCGGGTCACGCGCACCGTGCTCCAGCTCGACGTTAATCCCCATGTGGTACTGCTCCACATCAAAGGTTTTCCAATCGACGCCCAACGACTCGCCAATTTGTTTGGCTTCTTCCAGGCTGAATTGTTTTTTCGCGTTCATCGCTTCTCCTTGCCCCAATTTTGATGGATTCCAGAAGAACCTTTATTTCATTATAGACCGTTCTGCCTGAATCGATTCAGCCATTTCAGTCCTGTTTCAACAACCGGGAGGAATTCCCCAGAATCCCCAAATCGGGCAGGGATTGCGCTGCCGCAGCCAGGATGGGCGGCAGGAACCCGAACGCCGCCAGCGTCAGACCGACGATGTTGTACGCCGCGGTGAAGCCCAGGTTGAGCTTGACCGTGCGCATGGTCCGCCGGGCAATGCGCAGAACGCGCGGCAGCAGCGTCCAATCATCGCGCATCAGCGCGATATGCGCCGCTTCGATGGCGATATCGGTGCCGCCGGCGCCCATGGCGATGCCCACCTGCGCCTGTGCCAGCGCCGGCGCGTCATTGACGCCGTCCCCGACCATCACCACGGTGCGCCCCTGAGCTTGATAATCGCGTACGATGCGGATTTTGTCCTCCGGCAGCAGGTTGGCGCGAAAGTCGATGCCCAGCGGTTCCGCCACGGCCTGCGCGGCGCGAGTATGATCGCCGGTGAGCAGTTCAATGCGGCGGATGCCCAATGCTCGCAGCTCGGCCAAAGCCTGTGGTACGTCCGGGCGCAGTATGTCGGCGGCGGCCAACAAGCCCGCCAATTGGCCATCCACGCGCACCACCAGCAGGGTTTTACCCTGTGCCAGCCAACCGGCTGCCGCGGCGGGCACATCAGCACCGTCCAGTAGTCGCACGCTGCCGACCTGCACAAGTCGGCCGTCCACCTGCGCTTGCACACCAATTCCCGGCGTCGACGAAAAGTCGCGGGCGTCGCTGCGCGAAAAATTTCGTTCGCGCGCGGCGCGGCGCACCGCTTCGCCCAACGGGTGCTCGGAATAGCGTTCCGCAGCGGCGGCCTGGCGCAGCAGCTCATCTGCGTTGGCGCCGTCCAGCGGCAGAATGTCGGTGATTTGCGGCTGCCCGAGGGTCAGCGTGCCGGTCTTGTCGATCAGCAGGGTATCGGCTTGAGCCAGAAGCTCTATATAGCGCCCGCCCTTGATCAGCAAACCGTGTTTGGCGGCCGCGCCGATGGATGCCAACATGGCGATGGGTGTGGCCAGCGCAAAGGAGCACGAGCAAGCCACCAGCAGCACGGCCGCGGTAGCCAGCGGATCGCGGCGGATCAGAAACGTGATCAGCGCAATCCCGGCCACCACGGGCAGGTATGCGGCGGAAAAACGATCACCGATGCGCTGTACGTCGGCGCGGTTGGTTTCGGCTTCTTCCACCATCTGGATGACACGCCCAATGGTGCTGTCGGTGCCGGTGTGCGTGGCGCTCACGCGCAGGCTGCCTTCACGGGCGATGGAGGCGGCAAACACGCGGCTGCCCGGACTGGCCTCAACCGGCATGGCTTCACCGGTGATGGCAGCCTGGTCGATCGCCGCCAGACCTTCGAGTACTTCGCCGTCCACCGGAATCATCTCGCCCGGGCGTACAATGACCACTTCGCCTACATTCACCGCTTCCACCGGCACTTCGGTTTCTTGCCCGCCGCGTTCCACGCGCGCGGTTTGCGGGGCCAGGACGGTCAGGTCGTGCATGGCACGTCGGGCACGTTCGGTGGTAAAGCGTTCGGCGAAGTCGCCGATGCGCATGAAGAACACCACCACCACCGCGGTGGCCCATTCGCCCACCGCCAGCGCAGCAATCACGCCAATGGTCATCAGGGTGTGAGAAATGACCTGACGGCGCAAAGTGGCGCGCACCACGTTGGCAAACACCGGCCAGCCAAACAGCAACACAATCAGCAGCCCGACCGGAAACGGCACTCCGGTGGTGATTTTTTCGAACAAGCCCAGCCATTCACCAAAGACAATGATGAAAAGCACCGCGCCGAAGACAATGCCAAACAGGGTTAGAACCGGGCGGGTGAAATTTTGCAGGTTGTTTGTCTGCGGCGGGGTGGGAAGGTTTTCAGGGATTTCATACCCGGCTGCTTTGACGGCGCGGCGC
>DAOUGY010000069.1:0-16192 GCA_034428975.1 Anaerolineaceae bacterium
TCGCCCGGCTTATACAGGCGCGGCAGTTCATCCCACGGATTGGGATTCAGGCGTTTGAGGCTGAGGGCAATGCGCGAGTTTTCCTCGTTGACCTGTAGCACCAGCACCTGCACCGATTGGCCCACCTCGACAAAATCGGAGGGATGCTGCACGCGCCCCCAGGACAGCTCAGACACATGGATCAGGCCTTCCACACCGCCCAGGTCAACAAACGCACCGAAGTCGGTGACATTGGTGACGGTGCCGCGGACCACCTTACCCACCTGCAGGCATTCAAACAATTGCTTGCGCGTGCCTTCACCGGCCTGGGCCGCCCGTTCCGACAGGACAATCCGCTCCTGCGATGGTTCGCATTCAATCACCTTAAGCGGCAAACAGCGGCCCTGATAGGCCGCCAGAATCTGCTTGCGCTCTTCCTCTGTCGCCGCTGTCGGCATGTCGACCAGATGAGAAATCGGCACGAATCCCTGAATCCCATCGCCGCGCACCAGTAAGCCCCCGCGATTGTAACCGTGAACCATCAAGGCCACGATCTCGTCCTGTTCAAACAGGTCCAGCGCGCGTTGCCAATCCACCGATTCCGCTGTCGCGGGTTCCGGTGGTCGGATGGCTTCCTTCACGGACGGTAAAAACGCGTCTTCATCCGCCAGTATGGATGCCCACCACCCCTCATCAATTCGCGGACAATCTTGCTGATCTTCCTCGATGTGAACTTCAAACCGCCTGCTAACCATCCACACCCTCCCCGAAAAATAACGCTTTCCTACGACTAAAGGATTAAATGAGTTTACAACGATTTTTTAAAAAGAGAAAGTGCTAATCGACGCCATTTTCCCGGCGCGCCTGATTCTCCATCTCGGTGATCTGCTGCGTCACCGATTCAATCGCAATGCGCTGCTTACGGTACAAGTCCGCTTCCGACATCGACAGGCGCATGGCGATTTCTTTGACTTTCTTCCCCTCCAGGAACTTCATTTCAAGAATATTATACAGTATCCACTCGCCGGTGAACTTCCGGTCCCCTTCCGGGCGCAATCGCTCCACGGCTTCTTTTAAGACGGCCCGCAGCGCATTGGCGGCATTGCCGTCATACTGATCGCGGGCATCCTGCACCACTTTCCATTGCAGCAGCGGGCTTTGTGTCAGGCGCGGGCCGCCCCAGTAATGCGTCAGCGCGTCTTTCACGCTTTGTGCGGTATTGCTCTCGGGCATGGCGTCGTCAACGGCCAGCAATTCCGATGGCAAATAACGCCCGGCCGCGCTCATGCGCTGAATGGCTTCCACCTCAGCAGAAAGCTGGCTGAGCGATCGGAAGATCTGTTCCTGCAGCCGCCGGTCGGTCAGCGCCCGTGCCGCGCGATCGGCCAGCGCTTCGAGCGATTCAATTTGCTCGTCGTCCAGTTCTTCGGTCTGCGCGCCCACTCCGTCTGCCACAATCGCCCCCACCGGTGGGTTGTCCGGCCCATTGTATAACGGCAGAACCAGCGCCGCCTGCCAGAAGATCAACCGCGGACGGTCTTCTTTCTCAGCCAGCGCGCTCAAGGTCTCACGCAAATCATCCGGCGGCACACTGCCGCGCCCGGTGGAAACCACCCGCTCCAGGCCGTCATTGGTAAAGGCCAGCACCATGCCCGAAGCGGTTTGCAGCCGGTCGCATACGCCGGACAGCACCAGCTCCAGAAACTGGTTCAGGTCTTTGCGGGTCAGCAAGCGATCTTCCATGTCGCGAATGACCTTCAAGTCCTCGCGGTCGTTGCCCGAAAACAACACGCGCTCCCCCAACGGGGCAAACAGCGTAATCAGATACTCCAGCAGCAGCACCGTGGCCACCATCACAATCGGCACCAGCGGGTTATAGACCATGCCGAAGGCCTCGCCGGCGCGCCGAACCAGTGTGGTGAACGCCAGCGCCAGGCTGGCTGTCGCCGGCCCACGCAGCAGCCATTTGAACAGCCGGATTTTGACCACCCGATCAGGCCAGGAGACACCAAAAAACGCCACGGCATACGCCATGACCACCACCAGCGTGCCCACCGCCAGATTGCTGATCAGCGCCAGCGCCCAAAACACCCCGGGGGCCACGGCCGCAAAATCGGACCCATAAAGAAGGAAGGGGAAAGAACCCAGGGCCGGAGCCAGCGCGCCGGTGATCAGGTAACCCATGCGCCGCCGGCTGGTGGTGGTGCGCGTGCGGCGATAGGCGCGCACAAAGTTGTACCACGAGGCGGCCATCACCCCGAAGTAATACAGAATATACAGATCGGTCAGCAGGGTGGGGCGTAAATGCGGCGCGGGGGGCTGGTCTTATACCACCGACCCAAACAACAGACCGGTGGGAACCAGCATCAACGAGACATAGCTGATGATGTATGCCACCCGCACGGCCAGCTTGCGCTTGCCCTGGCTGGGTTTTCCGGTGGTGGCCAACAGCGCGTCCGAAAATTGCAGGTACGCAGCCGGCAGCATGAGAATACCCACCCATTGCAGGCGCAGCCACAATTCAACACTGGCCGGCAGTGTGCTGCTGCTGCCCAGCGCATCGGCGGTGAACACGAATACCACGCACAGCAGAATCAACGCAAATGAGCGCGCGATTTCGTTGCGCAGGTTAAAAGCCAGCGCATACAGCAGCAACGACAGAGCCGTAATGGCAATTCCTGCCGTCAGGATCTGATTGAGAGTGATGATCAGCGCCTCAAATGCAGACTGCCAGGCCAATTCCACGCTCCTGTGGTGGACGAATCAGCGCAAATAACGCGCAAAAAACAGCGCGATGTCTTGATTGGCAAAATACATGTCGTGATAACCGCTAAACTCAAACCCCATCTTAAATGCCAGGTGGATCGCCGGGCTGTTTTTGGAAGGCAGCTCCAGAATGAGCCGGCGCATGTTGCGCTGTATGGCCCAATCCTGCGCGGCAAGCATCATGGCCGTGCCAACGCCCTGTCTGCGCCAGCGCTCATCCACCACCAGGTCGCTCATCCAAACCGCGGAGGTTTCGCTTTTTTCGTTCAGCGCCACATAAGCCGCCGGTTTCCCATTCACCACCCCCACCAGCAACCCGCTGCGATGTTTCCAGGTTTCGTGAAGTTGCGCCGGACGGCGCGGATATTCCACCCGCACAGCGCGCGGCAGACGGATTTCACGAAAGGCCACGTTCACCTGGGTATCCTGCACCGTACGCTCCATCTGCCAGACGTATTGCGATTGGCAGGCATGTTCCAATTCCACCAGGAACGGGATATCCACCGAAACCGCCGGACGAATTTCAACCTCAGGCATACGGCCTCCTATTGATCTTCCTTTGGCGCCACAATCCGAATCGAAATGACACAGGCTGGATAAATAGTGTTCTGGTTGTCGGCCACCACCAGGCGCAGCAAATAATCGCCGGGCACCAATTGGGTGGTGTTCCACTGTCCCCCCAGCGGCTCATCGCGGCGCACACCGTCGCCCGCGGCAATGGGCTGCCAGGTATCGCTACCCGGCTGGCTGAACTCATACTTGTAGAAACCCAGGTTGTCCACGTTGACCGTGCCGCGCAATTCCACGGTTCCGCTGATCTCCTCACCGGCCGCCGGGAAAGTCCATTCGATCTGCCCGGCAATACAGCCCTCCGCAACGATCTGGTTCTGCGCCGCGATGGCCGCCGAAACAACGTCCGTTTCAACGGTGGGCACGGCCACCGGCAGTGTGCTGGTGGCGGTCGTCAGCGGGTTGAGCGTAGGCGTTGCCGCGGCATACAGACCCGGCACGCTGGGCGTCACAAACGTAGCCATCACAAACGTCACCGCGGCAAACAACACCGCGATCGCCAAAATGGCTACATTGGCGTTCATCCCGGCCTGCACATGCTCCCGCTCCAGGCCAAATTGCGTCTTGCTCAATTCCCGCAGGCTGCGCAACAGCCGCCCGGCAAATACCAGCGCCACCAATCCACTGAGCACGTAGATCAGGGTTTCATTTTCCGAAATAACGCGTAGCAAATCATCCATATGGTTTGGCTACGGTTGCAGGCGATTATTCAAAGGGTTAGTCCATCTGGCGCAGCAGACCACGGATCAGCGTGGTCATTTTGGGTACCAGAACCCGGCCGGCTTCCAGCACTTCTTCGTGCGTGGTTTCGGTGTTGCCGTCCAGGTTGGCCTTGTTGCTGATGCCCGAAATGCCCACCAGGCGCGTGCGTCCGTGGCGAGCCACAATCGCTTCCGGCACAGTGGACATGCCCACCGCGTCCGCGCCAATGGCGCGCAGGAAACGCAAATCGGCCGGGGTTTCAAACGACGGACCCGCCAGGCAGACATACACGCCTTCGCGTAGCTCCAGCTTGTTTACCGCAGCCACGTTGCGCACCACCTGCCCCAGTTTGCGATCATACACCTGGCTCATATCCGGGAAGCGTTCACCCAGTTCGGCGATGTTCGCGCCGCGCAGTGGATTCAAACCCGCCATACCGATCAGCGCAATGTGATCGGTGATCAGCATCACGTCTCCGGCATTGAAATCCGGGTTTATCGAGCCGGCGGCGTTGGTCAACACAATGGTCTGAATGCCCAGGCGCTGCATCACGCGAATCGGGAAGGTTGTTTCGGCCATGCTGTAGCCTTCGTAATAATGCACGCGGCCCTGCATCACCATCACAATCTGGCCTTCCAGTTTTCCAATCACCAACTGGCCTTTGTGCCCCAACACCGTGGAGACCGGCCACATCGGGATGTCGTTATAAGCAATCGTTTCTGCGTCTTCCACCGAATTGGCCAGCTCGCCCAAACCGGAGCCGAGCACCAACGCCACCGTAGGGCGGTAAGTCGTATGCGCGCGAATATAGTCCGCCGCTTGATCCATCTCGCTCAACGTAATGTACTCTTTCATCGCATCTCCACTCGGTTTCAATCATCACAATCAGGGGTGTTCGAATTCATCCGGGCGTTAAAAAACCTGCTGGAAGGCAGGCTAAGCCTTTTTAATTATAACAGATTTCACAACGTCCCCGCGGCCGACAAACAACCGCCCCGGCGGCAAACCCACCGGGGCGGGAAAACAGGCGGAATACGCACTATTCGTAACGCAGCGCCTCAACCGGTTCCAGACCGGCGGCCCGGTTCGCCGGGTACAGGCCGAAGAACAGGCCCACCGCCGTCGAGAAGACCGTCGCCAGCAAGATCGCGTCCACCCCCACCTGCGGGGTGAAGGGCGTGCCGCTGGCGACGGCGATCCGTCCGACGATATACGCGATCAACCAGCCAAACCCAATGCCGATCAGGCCACCGAACAGGCTCAGCAGCGAGGATTCCGTCAGAAACTGGATGAGAATATCCCTCCGGCGCGCGCCAATGGCCTTGCGCAGGCCAATTTCCCGCGTGCGCTCTGTCACCGAAACCAGCATGATATTCATGATGCCAATGCCGCCCACCAGCAACGAGATGCCCGCCACGCCGCCCAGGAAGATGGTCAGCACTCCGGTGATGGTTTGCGCAGTTTGCACGAAATCCTGCTGGGTGAACACGGTAAAATCATCTTCGCCCAGTTGTGTGCGGTGACGCGCCCGCAGGATTTGCGAAATTTCGTCCGAGGCATTCACCACCGTGTCGGAACTGGTGGCCTGCACCAGCAGTTGATCCACGCGATCGCGCCCGCGCCGGATCAGGCGGTTTTGCGCGGTGGTAAACGGCACCAGCACCTGATTATCCTGGTTGCTGAACCCCGACCCACCTTTGGAGGTCAACACGCCCAATACGCGAAACGGCTGCCCGTCAATGCGCAGCGTCTCGCCGACGATGCCCTCGCGCCGCCCAAACAACTGGTCGGCCGTTTCCGGTCCAATCAGCGCCACCGACGCACGCCCCAGCAAATGTTCTTCGGTGATGAACTCCCCTTCGATCAATTCCAGGTTGCGCACCTGCTCATAATCGGGGGTGATGCCCAGAATGGACGTATTGGAGTTCTCGCCGGAAAAAGTCACTTCCAGATTGGATTGAATGACCGGCGCCACCGCCAGCACGGAAGGCGCAGAAAACTGATCCTTCAACGCCTCGGCGTCCGCCAGCGTCAGCGGTTCGGCATTGCGCACTCGCTCGGTCATGTTGCCGGAGAAGACAAACAGCAGGTTTGATCCGATTCCACTGATCGACCCGGTGATGGTATCCTGCGCACCGGTGCCCACCGCCAGCATGGCAATCACTGCCGCCACGCCAATCACAATACCCAGGATGGTTAATCCGGAGCGCATCTTGTTGGAGTTCAGGCTCTCCACAGCCTCGATGATGGCCTGTCCCAGGTTCATGCGTTCGCCTCCGCCAGCAAACCGTCCTTCAGGCGAATGACCCGCTGGGTGGTCGCCGCGATGCCGGGGTCGTGCGTGACAATGATGATGGTCGTACCCCGTTCGCGGTTGAGCGATAGGATCAGATCCATGATTTCCTTGCCCGACCGCGAATCGAGATTGCCGGTCGGTTCATCCGCCATGACGATGGCCGGGTCGTTGATCAGCGCGCGCGCGATGGCGACTCGTTGCTGCTGTCCGCCGGAAAGCTCGGTGGGCCGGTGCATCACGCGGTCACCCAACCCCACCGCATTCAGGGCCTCACGGGCCCGTTCGCGCCGCCCACTTATCATGCCGGCGTAACGCAGCGGCAATTCCACATTGGCCAGCGCCGTCTGGCGCGAAAGCAGGTTGAACGACTGAAAGACAAACCCCACTTTGCGATTTCGAATGCTGGCCAGTTGGTCATCGTTCAGGTTTGAAACCTGCTCGCCATCCAGGTAATACTCGCCGCTGGTCGGCCGGTCCAGGCAGCCCAATATATTCATCAACGTGGATTTCCCCGACCCCGACGGTCCCATAATGGAGACGATTTCGCCGCGTTGGATGGTGAACGAAACACCCGCCAGCGCATTGACCTCGACATCCCCCATCTGGTAGATCTTTTTCAGATTCTCGGCGACAATCACCGCGTCACTCATGGCTACCTCATCATCGGCATGCCGCCGCCCTGAGTAAATTCCACCGGCGGGTTCAGCACCAGCAAATCACCATTCTTCACGTCGCCTTCCAAAATCTGGCTTTCCACATCGCTGGACGCACCGATCGACACCTTGGTCGGGGTCAGAACGCCGGCGCGCAGCACATACACCACCCGATCGCCCTCGCGCAAGCGCACCGCGCGATTGGGCACCAGCAACGTATTATCGATCTCATTCACCACAATGTTCACCGCCGCTGTCATGCCAGGCAATACGCTCGCATCGGCATCCAGCAACTCAATGGTTACGGTGAAGTTCACCACGCCCTGTGTTTCGGTGCCAATCCGTGCCACTTTTGTGACCTGACCGGTGTATTCTTTGGCCTGCAGAGCGTCAAAGCTCATCGTCGCTTTCTGCCCGATCTGAATGCTGTTAATGTCCACTTCGGGCACATCCACGTCCACCAGCAGGTGCGTCAAATCATCAATACGGAACGAGGCCGTTCCCGGTGACACCTGATCCCCCACCATCGAACGCACTTCGGTGATCGTTCCGGCGAACGGCGCTTCCAAATGCGACATGTTGATGGTCGCCAGGATGGCATCCACGCGGGCCTGCGCGGATGAGATATCCTGCGGATCGGCGCCGTCTTTCAATCGCTCCCACTCGCGCTCGGCATCCGCCAGGCGCGCTTCCGCCAGCATCAACTGCGCATCCGCTTCCGAAACCTCGTCGGCATCCGGTCCGCCCAACAGGTAATTCAAATTGGCTTCGGCACGATCATAATTCTGCTGCGCCGAACCCAACGCCGAGAGCGCGTTGGCGTAAATCGGATTGGTCTCTTCCAGGTGTTTCACCTGATCAAAGGCATCCTGCGCCTTCTCCAACCGGTCCTGCGCCAGCAGCAGATTGGCGCGCGCCACATCGATGGTCGCGTCCGAAACCCGCGCGTACTTCTTGCTATCCCGCGTTTCCTGCGCGTTGGTCAGCGCCACGCGTGCCTGCGCCAGAGTCAACTGGGCCTGCGCGCGGCTCAATTCCGAGCTTTGCACCGTTTCCAGGTTGCGCTGAGCCGTCACCAGGTCGGCTTCCGCCAGAATCACAGACTGCGGCAGGGAGGTTTTCACCAAACGCGCCAACTCGTCACCCGGCTTCACTTGCTCGCCCACCTCGGCGGAAATGCTCTCAATCCGTCCGCTGGTCTGCCAGCTCATCACGGTCGACTGGTTGGCTCGCACCGTTCCGGTGGCGCCCACAATGGCGGTTAGCTTACCCACCCGCGCCGCCACGGTTTGATAATTTTGCGCGGCAGCTGCGGCGCGATTTTGCAGCGCGCGATATCCGAAGTATCCAGCGACCACCAACACCGCCAAAATCACCCAGATCAGCCATTTACGTTTTGCCATGTCTTCCTGCCTTGTCCATTGAATTGCCCAGCATTGAAAATAAGAACCAACCTATCATAGCATCGAACCGCCCGCCTGCACATAGACTGTACAGCGATTTAATACAAAATTTACACGCCAACCGTTTCGAGCGCCTTGCAAGGTGCGCTATAATCATCCCCATGAACGCCCGGATGAGAAACCTGCCCAACTTTGTGCTCACCTTGCTAATGTGCGTCGTCGTGCTCACAACCAGCACCTATTTTCCCACCTCGTTTCTGGATATTGCACGCGGGTACACGCGCACACTAGAGTTTGATTTCACCGAATGGGCCATCGATGCCCTGACGCTCAAAGCTCGCCGTGCCGCGCTGGATGCCCCGGCCTATTTGCCCACCACAGAGCAAACCGATCTGGTCTTGCGCTATTACAACGTCGTCTCGCAGCTCGAGCAGATTTCCTACCAGATTTCAATCATCTACTCCAACCCGGATATTTCCGACCCGGCTGCCGCATCGGCCGACCTGCGCGCGCAGCAAAAAGACTTGCGCGCCGAGCGTGACCGTCTGGCTCCGCTGGCCGAAGATATCCTGCAGCGCCAGCAAAGCCAGGTCTTGGCCGATTTGGGTCTGACCACCGGTGGACAACCCATCCCGCCGGTGCTCTATCATGTCACCCCCTTGCCGCGCGCCCTGATCATCTCGCCGCGCAATGTCATCCGCCAGGACGCCAAAATAATGATCCTGCCGGATATGACCCTGGATGAGATCGTCGAGCTGGAGCAGCGCGTGGAACGTGAATTGAACGTCTCGGCGCTGGTGGAACCTGTGGGCGGTATCGGCCTGTACCCCACCATGGTGCAATCCACCAGCAACATCGTCTGGCAAAACCAGACCATCGCCCACGAGTGGATTCACAACTATTTGACCCTGCGGCCGTTGGGGCTTCTGTACGATAAGACGCCGGAATTGCGCACGATGAATGAGACCACCGCGTCCATCGCCGGTGAAGAAATCGGCAATGAAGTGCTGCGCCGGTACTACCCGCAATATGCCCCGCAGCCGGCTCCGCCGGCGGCCAAAACGCCGTCCGGCGGGTCCAGCGAGCCACAGCCCCCGGCCTTCAATTTTGGCAAGGAAATGCACATCACCCGCGTGCACGTCGATGAACTGCTGGCAGCTGGAAAAATCGACGAAGCCGAAAGCTACATGGAACAGCGCCGGCGGGTATTTTATGAAAACGGCTACGCTATCCGCCGCCTCAACCAGGCGTATTTTGCCTTTCACGGATCCTACGCCGCCGATCCGGGCGGCGGTGCCGCCGGCGAGGACCCGGTCGGCCCGGCGGTGCGCGCGCTGCGTGCCCGTTCCAGTTCGCTGGCCGAATTTGTCAACACCATCGCCGGCATGACCTCGTTTGCCGATCTGCAGAAAGTCGTCGCCGCCGGCGATTAGAATGGCTGCGGCACCCAAAAAGGCGCGGTTTCCCGCGCCTTTTGATTTCATTTGCCCACAACCGCGACCGGGGACAGGTTCGGTTTACGCCCCACCCGCTCCATACAGCGTCGGGTCGACCGGTGTACGGCCGGACGGATCCCAGACGTGCACGTAATCGCCTTCCACCGCCCAGTCAAACAGCCAGTGGGAATCGCCAACGGAAAGGTTGACGCAGCCGTGCGTGCCTTCGTAGCCAAACCAGGCCCGCCAGTAAGCGCCGTGCAGCGCGCGCGCCTCATCGAAGTACATCGTCCAGGGCACGTCTTCCAGATAATACCAGTCGGAGCGATCCGGTTCAAACGAACCGGACATGGTATTGCGCTCGAACTTCTTGTAGATCTGGAACACACCCGGGCGCGTCCAGTATGGCTCACCACCGGTCGCGACCATGGTGGCAAACACCAGCTGGTCGTTCTCGTACACCGCCAGCGTCTGATCGTACAGGTTGACGTCAATCCAGCGGTTGCCTTGCACGCCTTCCGGCGGGCGCGTGTTGATGCGTACCTGGCGGATGTAGCGGCGCTCCACCCAGCGGTTCACGCCAATCTGATACCAGTCCACGCCGTCGGCGCTTTGAATGTCGTAAATCTGCACCACCTGCTCCCGCACCAGCACTTCGCCCACCTCGGGTGAGGTGTACCCCGGTGCGGAACGGGCTGTGTTGAAGTCCACAATCCAACCAAACGAATTGGTCGGCGTGCGCTTGAACACCAGCCCCTGAAAACGCGGATACCCGGCCGGGGACGCGCGCATCCACTCGCCGGTGGTCAACTGCACGTACGGCTTGTCGTTCACGCGCTGCACTTGCACAATCGAGACGTAACGCGTCGGGCCGGGGTCAATGGTGCGCGTGGGTGTACCGCCCGATGCGGCTTCGTCCAGCGTGGCATACACCGGCGCAGCCTCGGTGGCCGGAATGTTCAATTTGGCCACCGCATAATTGATCTCATTCAGCGCGGCATCCGGTTTGGAAGCCGGCAGCGGTTTCAACGGCACCGTCAGGCCTTTGGCAGCCAGTTCGGCCAGGCGTGCGCCCGGACCCAGCGGCAGACAGTCGGACCCCGCGGTGGCTCCATCCGGCAGGCACAACGGCTGGCCAAAAAAGCCGCCGTCACCGGACACGGTCTGCGCCAGCGCGCGTGCCGGCAGCAGTCCTGCCAATAGTGCGGTGCTGATCACAATCGCCGTCAGCACCTGGTATGTTTTTGACATGGCAACAATCCTTTCTCAACGCGGGCTTAATTGTACCGCGGAACTTTTATTCGTCAACTTGACCTCCGGTCGCGGCAGGGCTTGGGGGTATAATCCACCCAATCCAAATTTCACCGGGGGTACGATGATCCTCCAACCTGTTCCCGTCTGGGAAGAAACCCTGCGCGTACGCACGTTCGATGTTGATTTTCTCTGGCAGTGGAAACCGGCTGCCATTCTGCAAGCCATGACCGAAGCCGCTTCCGCCCATGCCGGTGCACTGGGTGTCGGATACGAACAATTGCAGCCCTCCGGGCTGGCATGGGTGCTGTCGAGGGTAAAAATCGTGCTGCACCACACCCCCACCGTGGCGCAAACGCTGCGTCTGCGCACCTGGCCGCGTGGGGTCGAGCAAAAGCTCTTCTTCCGCCGCGAATTCGTCTTTGAAGATGAATCCGGTCGCCCGATGATTTCTGCCGGCAGCGCGTGGCTGCTGTTTGACACGGCCAAGCGCCGCATGGTGCTGCCCCAGGCGCTGCGGGTCAGCCTGCCGCCCAACAATGACCGCATCGCGCTGGACGAACCGTTGGAAAAGATCGTACCGGATGCGCCCCTGTCGGAAGTTTTGCAGCGCGAATCCGGTTACAGCCTGGTGGATATGCTGGGTCACACCAACAGCACGCGGTATCTCGAATGGATCGGGGATTGTTTTCCGCTGGAAAGCTACGCCAAACGCCGCCTGGCCTGGCTGCAGATCAATTACTCCAACGAGGTCAAATCCGGCGAGCGCGTGGCGCTGCTGCGCGGCGATGCCGAGGCCGCGGTGGTGTTTGTGCAGGGCAACAACCTGTCCGGCGGCACGCGCGCCTTCGACGCCGTCACCGGTTGGGAAACGCGCGCCTGACACTCCGGCTTACAAGCGCAGTACCCAACCCAACAAATTGTACAGCAGCAGCCCGCCATCCCCAATTAACGGTATGGCGGGCTCAATTTTTGGGGCAAGGATCCGGTAACCTTCGCGGATCAGTTCCTACATCATCCCTGTCACACCAACAGCCCGCCCAGCACCCCGGCAAACAGCGTGATGGCGATATAGCTGTTGATATTGAAAAAGGCCATATCGATTTTGGAGAGATCGTCGGGATGCACCAGGCTGTGTTCCCAGACCAGCAACGCCGCAGTGACGATCAGCGCCGCCCAGTAAGGCCAGGCAAGCCCCATCCACGCGCCCAGCGCCGCCAGCAGCACCATCATCACGGCATGGCTGACCCGCGCCAGGCGCAGCGCGGCGGCATTGCCGTACCGCGCCGGGATTGACCACAGTTTGTACATGCGGTCAAACTCGGTGTCCTGACAGGCGTACAGCATATCAAACCCGCCAATCCACAGCGTCACCACCGCCAGCAAAATCCAGGCTGGCAGATCCGCCAAGGTAAATAGCGAACCGCGCGCCGCCACCCACGCCCCCGCCGGCGCCAGGCCGTCGGTGAAGCCCAGGATGAAATGCGACAGCACGGTGAATCGTTTGGTAAAAGAATACCCCACCAGAAACAGAAAAGCCCCTGGCAGCAGCAGCAGCGGCAGCGGACCGAGCATGGCGGCCGCCAGCACCAGCAGCGCGGCGGAAATCGCCGTGCCAAGAATTGCCGTGCGCAGGCTGACCTTGCCGGTAACCAGCGGGCGCTGCATGGTGCGCGGATTGCGCGCGTCGTACCAGCGGTCGGCGATGCGGTTGACGCCCATCGCCAGCGTGCGCGCCGCCACCATGGCAAAGGTGATCCAGAAAAATTTACCCCAGCCCGGCCAACCGCCGGCGGCCAGAGTCATGCCCAGATAAGCAAACGGCAGGGCAAAAACAGTATGTTCGAACTTGATCAAATGAAGAAAATTGCGCAGCGCGTTCAAACCATTCCCCATTTCCTATGTGGGTTACTCGTGGGCCTTCAACCACGGGCACAGTCCGCGTTCCAACCAGTCCACCGAAAAATACAATGTCATGCCCAGCAGGCTCATGGCCACAATTCCCGCGTACATGGCCGGATAATTAAACATGGTGCTGCCGTTCAGGTAGATGTAATACCCCAGGCCGCGTTCGGTGGCAAACAGCTCGGCCACATACAGCACCGCCACCGACGTGCCCACCGACTGACGCAGCGCGGTGAGAATAGCCGGCAGGCTGGCCGGAATGTACACATAACGGAACAGGGCGCGCCGTCCGGCCCCCAGGCTGCGCACGCTGAAAATCAGCTCCGGGCGCAAGCCGGCCGCCTGATCGCGCACCAGCACCAGAATTTGGAAAAACAGGATCATGAAAATCAGAAAGATTTTCGTGAAATCCCCCACCCCCAGCAGCAGCATCACCACCGGCACCAGCACCACTTTGGGCACCGGGTAGGTCAGGTAGATCAACGGTGAGAAAATACGGTTGGCGCGCGGCGATTGCCCCAGCGCCAATCCAGCCGGGGCGGCCAGCGCCACCGAAAAGGCCATGCCGGCCACCACCCGCCACAGGCTGGCCAGAAAGTGCAGCGCCAGTTCCCCACGGGCGACTTCGCGGACAAAGGCGACCGCCACCACCCAGGGTGTGGGCAGCACGGCCTGATCCAACGCCAGCGCCAGCAGCGCCCACAGGCCCACCAGCACCAGCAAAGCCACTAGCACGGCACTGCGCTTCATGCCCCCTCCATGCGCGCGCGCAATTCGCGGCAAAACTCCTGAAATTCGCCGCTTTCGGGTCCCACGCGACCAAAACAAGGGTTTTCCAGTTCCACCGGCGGTTTGTCGGCTGTTTTGCCCAGCACCAGCACGCGCTGACCCAGTATGGCGGCTTCATCGATGGCATGCGTCACCACCACCAGAGTGAAGCGCGTCTCGCGCCACAATTGCAGCGTCAGGGTCTGCAAATCCAGGCGCGTGACGGCGTCCAACGAGCTGAACGGCTCATCCATCAGCAGCAGATCGGGGCGCAGTACCAGTGTGCGCGCGATGGCCGTGCGCTGGCGCTGCCCGCCGGAAATGTTGGCCGGGTATTGCTGCGCCACTTCGCTCAGGCCCAACCGCTCCAGCCAGGCGCGCGCGTCGGCCGTTTCGGCCGGTGTGGCCGGGGCGTGCTTGCCGTCCGGTCCGTAAAACTCGCGGATTCGCAGCCCCAGGGTGATGTTCTCCCACACCGTCTGCCATGGCAGCAGTCCGTAATCCTGCAGAATCAGGCCGGTCTGCGGGCGCGGACGGGACAGTGCCTGCCCGTCCACGCGCACTTCGCCCGCGGTTGGAAAGCGTAATCCGGCAAGCAGGTAGAGCAGCGTCGATTTGCCTCCGCCGGACGGACCCAACACCGCCCGGCAAGCGCCGTTTTCCACCTGCCAGTTAAAATCCCGGAAGATCTCGCGCCCGCCCGGATAGGCGAACCTCACCCCGCGCATCTCAATCATCACCAAAACCGTCCTTGACGGACCGGCGGGCGGATGCCCGCCGGTTGACAGGGTTTATTTTAGAAATGCGTCCGTGACGCATTCGGCATACGTCACCAGACGGGTGACCAGACCGCGGTCCAACGCCCACTGTGCGGCGGCGTCAAAGTTCGCTTGCGACGGAACAGCCGCGGTGACAAACTGCGGCACCGGGTAATCGGCCAGCAGAGGTTCGGGCACCAGCTTGTTCTTGCCCATCGTCTCGCGCCATTTCTCCGGCTCCTGGTTGATCGCCTGCACCGCCTGCTCCCAGGCTTTCAGGAACGCCCGCACGGCTTCCGGGTTCGCGTCGATCAGGCTCTTGCGCATCGATACCACACTGCTGCCCACGCCGACATACGCCGAATCATCCGCCAGCACCACGGCGCCTTGCTGCACGGCCAGGGTGGAAAACGGCTCGGGCAGCGTGGCGGCCTTCAACTCACCCGACAGCAGCAAAGCCATGCGATCGGGGATCTTGGGCACCGCCAGGGTTTGGATCTGGTCGGCCGTCAACCCACCTGCTTTCAACAGGTAGTCGTTCATATATTCGATGATCGAACCTTCGGAAATGCCCACCGGCACCCCCGCCAGATCCGTCACCGAGCTGAAGGGGCTGCCCGGCGAGGCCAGCACGCGGTACAGGGGCGCTCCGGCCGCCGATTCACGCGCCGTGCGGATAATCTGCACCTGCACCTGATCGCGGTTGATCAGCGCCACCGCCACCGGGTCGTTAACCATCACGTCCGCCTGGCCGGCGGCAATTAACTGATCGCGCTCGGCAGCCGAGGCCGCCGGAATCAATTCCACCTGAATGCCCTGATCGGTAAAGAAACCGGCATCCTGGGCCACATACAGCGGCAGGGTATCGAGAATCGGCAGCACCGCTACTTTAATGGTAACCGCCTCTTTCGGCTGCGGAGCGCAGCCAGCCACAACGGCGGTCAGCAGGGCCACCACCAGCGCCAACCAAAGCCAACCAACATTCTTAATCTTCATCACACCTACACTCCCAAATCCTTCCAGATTTCGTCAATACGCCGGCGCACGTCCGGCGACATCTGCACCACTTCGGGCCAACCGCGCGTGTAGCCCTCTTCCGGGCGCTTGGCGGTGGCATCCACGCCAATCTTGCCGCCGTACAGCAGCGTCCGCGCAGCGTGATCCAAATGATCCACCGCCCCTTCGGTCAGGACCACGTCCCGGCTCCAATCCACATTGCCCAGCGCCTGCCAGGCTACCTGCGACAGGTCCTGCACATCCACCCACTCGTCCACCACCACAATGCCGCGCGTCAGCATCATCAGGCCCAGCCCCCACAGCCCGTGCATCACCTTGCGGGCATGCCCAGGGTAGCCTTTGCGAATCGAAACGACGACCAGGTTGTGGAACACGCCCGCGGCGGGCATGTTGATATCGCGCACTTCCGGCAGGATCATGCGAATCAGCGGCAGGAACAACCGCTCGGTGGCCTTACCCATCCAGGCATCTTCCATGGGCGGCACGCCCACCACTGTGGCGGGGTAGATGGCATCGCGTCGGCGCGTGACCGCCGTCAAATGAAACGCCGGGAAACGCTCGACCGGCGTGTAGTAGCCGGTGTGATCGCCAAACGGCCCTTCATCGCGATAATCGCTCAAATCGACGTAGCCTTCCAGCACCACTTCGGCCTGGGCGGGCACTTCCAGCGGCTGCGAAACGCACGGCA
>DAOUGY010000070.1:0-3022 GCA_034428975.1 Anaerolineaceae bacterium
AATGTGAATGAATTGTTCAGCCTGTTCCTGGATTGCCTTGACAACTTTGGGATGCGCGTGCCCGGTGGATACAACCGCGATTCCGGCAGCGAAATCGAGGAACCGATTGCCGTCCACATCCCATACTTCTACGCCTTTACCGTGATCCATCACGAAGGGATACCCCCGTGGATAGGAAGGCGAAACAACGGAATGGTCACGCGCGATAATTGCGCTGGCTTTCGGCCCTGGAAGCTTGAAGGGTTCCATGCATTTCCTCCTCAGAAATGTTGATACAACAGACAGGATTGAAGATTCTACGGTTGCCCTTAATAAAGGAAAGGCTCTCTCTTTTCCGAGCCTATAGATTATATCAAATCAGCCAGGTAGAAAATAGAGAGGGATATCCATGTACAGAGAGGAGGAAAGGCACTAAAAAAGGCTGGCCATTGATCGAGGCCAGCCCCATTCATATTATTTGCTTTCAGATATGGTCGTCCATTTTGGCGAGCGCCAGCGCGCCCATCAAACCGCAATCGTCGCCAAGTTGGGCCGGGACAATTAGCAAATCCCGGGTGTATTCACTTGAAATCACGCGTTCTTCCATTGCAGCACGTATGGGTGTAAATAATAATTCGCCGCTGTGTGAGACACCGCCACCCAGGATCACAATCGAAGGGTTGACCATATGCAGAAAATCGGCCAGTGCATGGCCAATGTACGTGCCGGCCCGGCGGATAGCCTCGATGGAGAGGGCATCGCCTTGCGACGCGGCCGCGCTGATTTCCTTGGCGCTGGGGTGGGGACCTTTCAACAGCGGAGAGGTTGCCCCCGCGGCAAGTTTTTCGGCCACGTAGTTGGCTATACCGGTACCCGAGGCGACTGCTTCGAGGTGGCCGCGTTTGCCGCAGCCGCACAGTGGTCCATTCGGCTCGACGGTGATGTGGCCAACTTCAGCAGCCAGGCCGCGAGCCCCTTGCAGCAGGCGGTCGTTAATCACCACGCCGCCGCCGATGCCGGTGCTGATGGTCAGGTAGAGCACATGATGAAAGCCCCGTCCGGCGCCAAAACGCCATTCGCCCAACGCCGCCAGATTGGCATCGTTGCCCACGAACACTGGAACGCCAAAGCGGTCTTCGATTGTGGCCCGCAAGGGCATGCCGTTCCACCCGGGAATGTTCGGCGAGAAGAAGATCACGCCGCTCTCAGGGTCCACAAAACCAGGCGCGGCTGCGCCAATGGCGCGGACATGTCCCTCAGTTGGCCACATTTCAGCGATCAATCCAAGTAAACGTTCCTCGGCTTTTTCGCCGTGGGCCTGTGTGGGGATGCGCTTTTGTTGAATAATATTTCCGCTGGTCGCATCGAACGTCGCAACCCGGATTTGCGTGCCGCCAATGTCACATGCAATAAGTGCTTCCATATCGGATCGATTATAGCATTAATCCCTTTTTTACTTGTATGATTCAGTTGACGCTCTTCATAAACGACATTATGATTCGAGTTTATGCAGCCAAAACCAAAAAGTTCGCGTTCCATTTTCAAAAACCGAATTGCACACCTGTTCCAATGGTTGTTGCCTGGTTTGGGGATCAAACGCTGGGTGGCTGTCATCCTGATCGGCACGACGCTGGTAGGGCTTGGATTTGCGGTCCTGATCCTGGATTTGTACCGCAACGCGCCGGGCAACTGGTGGGCACCGCTGTTGCGCGTGTTATCCCTGCAGCAACTTGCACGCTGGGTACGCGCGCTGATCTTTGGCGGGGCGGGGATTGCCACGATTCTGATCGGGATCGCCGGGTTGAACCGCGCGTTGTTGAAACCGTTCATGCGGCCGGGCAAAGGAATCCTCGATACTGTAACGGCCTTTCGCAAGAAGGAGCGCGGCCCCCGAATCGTTGCGATTGGCGGCGGAACGGGGCTTTCGACGCTGCTGCGCGGGCTAAAGACTTACACCAGCAACATCACCGCGGTAGTTTCGGTGGCTGATGACGGCGGCTCATCCGGCGAGCTGCGCAAGAACCTGGGTATTTTACCGCCCGGCGATATCCGCAATTGCCTGACGGCGCTCTCAGAAGATGAGGCCTTGCTGTCACAGGTGTTTCAATACCGGTTTGCCAACGCAGGCAATTTGTCAGGGCATTCGCTGGGCAACCTGTTCATTTCGGCGCTGACCGAAATCACGGGCAGCTTTGAAGAAGCCGTGGCTGAATCGGGGCGCGTTCTGGCGGTGCAGGGGCGGGTGCTGCCGGCCACGTTGCACGACGTGCGCCTGGTCGCCGACGTGACCCTGCCGGCAGCCGAAGCGGATGTGCACGTCAAGGGAGAAAGCTCGATCTCCAGGGCGGCCGGGCAGGTGCGGCGGCTGTGGCTGGAGCCGAGCAACCCGCTGGCCTTTCCGCCGGCTATTCAAGCGGTGCTTTCCGCGGATCTCATCATCATCGGGCCGGGCAGCCTGTACACCAGCCTGCTGCCCAACCTGCTGGTGCCAGACCTTGCCGCGGCGATCCGCTCCAGCCGCGCGTTGAAGTTCTACGTGTGCAACGTGGCCACCCAGGCCGGCGAAACCGACGGGTTCACCTGCGGTGCGCATGTGCATACGCTTGAAAAGCATGTCGACGGCCAGATTTTTGATCTGGTGATCTGCAATAACCGCTTTGAGGGCAGTCTGCCGCCCCCCCTGGAGTGGGTGCGCATGGAACCGGAACTCAAAGAGCAGTATTCGGTCTATCAGACGGACTTGCTGGATGTTGAAAACCCCTGGCGGCATGATTCGCTCAAACTGGCTCGTACGGTCATCGATTTGCTGAACGAAAGGACCGGCCCGCTGCTTGGTCGCGATGATAGTTTGTGAAATAGCGCACTAATTGTCTATACTGCCATGAGCAGATCATGGTAAAATTCGTTAGTCTACACATTTTGGAGGTGATCCCATGACAATTCAAGTAGGTATCAATGGTTTCGGCCGCATCGGCCGGCAGGTATTAAAGGCCATTATGCAGCGCTATCCGGGCGAACTGGAAGTGGTTGCGATCAATGACCT
>DAOUGY010000071.1:0-7297 GCA_034428975.1 Anaerolineaceae bacterium
TCCGGGACTGCCCATTCCTCCCCCTATTTTTTTAACCGCTGATACAGATCGGCATCCACTTTGAACAGATTGGTCAACTTCATCGCAAGGCCCATATCTCCCTGAAAACGCACTTTGCCACGCATGTACGCGCGCATCGGGTCCAGCGACCCCAGGAACATATCCAGTACGTCCTGTGCATCGGCTTCCACGGTCAAACGCGCAGACGTGCTGTGCTCACGCGACACGCCGCACTGTTGGTCGCGGATCGTCACCAGCCAATCTCCGCCCTTTTCACCGCTGAGCAGAAACTGCACGCTGCTGTCTACGCCGGCTGCTTTTTCGGCCACAAAAGCCTCCGGCAGGGCATCCATCAAATCCTGAATGGTCGTTTCAGTCAACTTCACCTCGCTTTCAGCCCGATTGTACCCGATTCAGCGCTGCTCTTCCAGCCGCCGCCCGATTGTCGCCGCGCGCATTCGGGTCTATACTAAACACATCCCACCTGCGCGGAGCGCCCCATGATTCGATCGGTCTATTATTCATCCGACGGAAAAACTCAAAACGATCTACCGCTCGCCGATATCGTAAAAATCGTCAAGAGCAAGCAGGGGTTGTTGTGGGTCAGTCTGGAAAGCGCCAATGAGGACGAAGTCAATCGTGTCCTGCGCGACACATTCCACTTTCACCCGCTGGCCGTGGAAGATTGCCTGTCCAATGGGTACCAATCCCCCAAAGTGGATGATTTCAGCGAATATCTTTTCATCATCGCACATGCCGTCCGTCCCGGGCAGCCCATCGCGGATTTCAATCCGTTGGAACTTAATCTGTTTTTGGGCAAAAATTACCTCGTCACCTGTTATACCGAAGACAGCATGCCGCCGGTGGTCGCTGTGTGGCAGACTTTGGCGCGGGATGAGCGTTTGCATGCCCGCGGCTCCGATTTCCTGTGCCACGCTGTGCTCGACCATCTGGTGGATGACTACATGCCGATCATCGATCAGTTGGATGAAGAAATCGAGACCCTGGAAGATGAGGTCGTGGCTCACCCCCAACCGCTCGTGTTGGATCGTTTACAGCAGCTGAAACATTTCATCATGGTGCTGCGTCGGGTCATCAATCCCCAGCGTGAGGTGGTAAACCGCCTGAGCCGCGATGAGTTCCCCCAGATTGACAAACAGTCACGCATTTATTTTCGCGACATCTACGATCATCTGGTCCGCATTCAGGAAATGACCGAATCCATCCGCGATATTGCCTCTGGCGCGATGGATATCTACCTCAATTCCACCTCACTCCGCCTGAACGAGGTGATGAAAGCCCTCACCATCGTCTCCACCATTTTCCTGCCGCTGTCGTTCATCGCCGGTGTTTACGGCATGAACTTCCAGTTCCTTCCAGAAATCACCTGGAGGTACGGTTACTATTTTGCCTGGGGTTTGTTCTTCACCGTGGCCATCACGATGCTGGTATTTTTCAAGCGCCGGAAATGGTTCTAGCAGGCAATCAAGCGGAAAAACGCATTCAGTGCTCCGTTGATATCGTCAAACACTTGCGCGCCCTGTTCCTGCAGGGCGCGTCGCTTATCCGCGTTGCGCGCCACACCCCAAAAATGCGCCGTCAGGCAATATCCCCCCTCCGCCAGCAGGTCCAACGCGGTCCGTGCCGCGCGCAACCCGACCGGCGAATCTTCAAACACGTGCACCTCACCCTGTTCCGGCACGTTCAAATTCTCTCCCTCATGGTCGTCACAACCAGGCAGATCCATCAGGCGTCCGGCCCAGGCTAGCGCTTGGAGGCGGTCCCCGCTCCAGGCGGCCCCCAGAGCGGCCAGCGCCTGAAATGGCGCCGGTTTTAACAATCGTTCGGCACTCCAACCGCTGCACTCCGCCATATACTGCAGCAAGCCGTAGGCCACCAGCGGCCAGTCCTCCAACCCCAAAAGCGCGCGGGCAATTTCCGCCTCGGGAAAATACCCTTGCCGGGCAAGCCCGTCCGGTGGCAGCGAAGCGCGTGCCGTGAACAATGCGGTCTTCAAACGCGCGTTTTGGCGTATGTGGATCAATGTTTCGCGTTGCTCAGCCCCTACAGCCACGCGATCAAACTGCTCGAGATAAGATTCACCATCCACCGTGGCTTTCAAGCCGGTGGTGGCTTCAAAGCGGCGCGACCCAAGCACAAAGTTTTGCAGCAGGCGCGTGGTTGCCGAACGGCTGACGTCCCGCGTACCGGTCAGCAGCTCCACCAGCACGGGTTGGGAATGCAAAGAGGGAAATACTCCCCCGCCGTTCAAGGCGGCGTCCAGAATGCAATCGGCCGCTGCCTGACCGGGCTTTAACTCGTTTTGCAATGCCCGGATGGCTCCGTCAAAATCCACCACGCCGTCCATCACCGCCAGTCGCCCGTCCATCTGCGCCAGCGACCTGTTGTCCGTAATTGGCAGCACACCCTTCTCAATCGCACTTTCCAGCACGATCGCCAGACACAGCGGAATCATGTCGCATTCGCTGGTCACCCCCATCGATTCAAACAATTCCAGCGCTGTTTCTGGAACGCGAACATCCTGTGCGCCCCAATGCTCCAAAAAATGGCGCAGCGTGGCCTGTGTGGCGGCGCGGTAACCACCTGGCAGCAATAGAACTCCATCAATATCAAACAAGGCCGTCACGCCATCCGTCATTCCTCACCTCGAATCACAGGTATAATACCCCTTATTTTATCCGATCCTTCCCGGCCTTCATTCTCCTGCCGCGAAGGAGATTCCATTCCATTTCTTTTGAGGTCACCATGATTCACATCACCACCGATAGCTGCGCCGATCTCAGCCCGGAGCTGATCGCGCGCTATCAAATCCGCGCCATCCCACTGCAAGTGTTAGTCAACGGACGCAATCTGCGCGACGGGGTCACCGTCTCCACGCCGGAATTGTTCCAGTCTGTCGAGCAATCCGGTGAGCTGCCCAAAACCTCGGCCCCCTCCGTAGCCGACTTTGTCGAATTCTTTCGGGCCGACGACGAAGTCATTTTCATCGGCATCTCGGCGCAGCTTTCCGCCACGCTGCAATCCGCGTGCATCGCCGCCGAGCAGCTCCTGCCTCAGCACATCCACATCATCGATTCGCTCAACCTCTCCACCGGGCACGGGCTGCTGGCCGTGCACGCCGCCGAAACGCGCGACGCAGGGGCCAGCGCGGAAGAAATCGTCGCCGAAATCCACCGCCGCATCCCGCGTGTGCGCACGTCATTCATCATCGATACGCTCGATTACCTCCACAAGGGCGGGCGCTGTTCCGCCATGGAAGCTGTGGTCGGGTCGCTTCTCAAAATTCGTCCGGTGATCGAAGTCCGCGCGGATGGAACGCTGGGCGTGAAGAACAAGGTGCGCGGCTCCCGCAAAAAGGCGCTCGATTCGATGCTGGCTGAATTTAAATCGCACTTGCCCAACGTCGATTTGAAGCGGGTTTTTGTCACCCACACCGGTTGCGACGAGGACGCACTCTTCCTCAAATCCGAACTGCTCAAACTGGCGCCCATTCAGGAAGTGTGCATCACCATCGCGGGCGCCACGGTGGCCAGCCATTGCGGCCCCAACACCATCGGCATCATCTTCCTGGCAAACGAATAACACACGAAGCGCTTAAACGAGACGGGGCGGGGAGAATTCTCCCCGCCCCGTTTCGTTTTCTTTATCTTGCGGACGACTAGATCAGGCCGACCATCTTACCGACTTCGGCGAAGACCTCGAGCACGCGGTCCATCTGCTCATCCGTATGGGTGGCCATATAACTGGTGCGCAGCAATTGGTGGCCGGGCGAGACCGCCGGCGAGATCACCGGGTTAACGAACACGCCGTGATCGAAGAGCAGCTTCCACGTCAGGAAGGTCTTCTGGTCGTCGCCAATGATGATCGGGATGACCGGTGTGACCGACTGTCCGATGTTGAAACCGAGGCTCTTGAAACCGTGGCGCATGCGTTCGGCAATCTTGACCACGCGTTCCGCGCGTTCCGGCTCTTCGCGCATCACCTGCAGCGCAGCCAGCGCCGCCGCGGCATTGGCCGGCGGAATGCTGGCGCTGAAAATGAGCGAGCGGGCGTGATGCTTGATGTAATGCACCACCAGATCGTCCCCGGCGATGAACCCGCCCAGTGACGCAAACGATTTGCTGAAAGTCGACATGATTAAATCCACGCCGTCGTTCATGCCCTGATGCCAGACGGTGCCGTGGCCTTGGCCCAGCACACCCATACCGTGGGCGTCGTCCACCATCAGGCGCGCGCCGTACTGGCGTGCCAGGCGCGAAATATCGGCCAGCGGCGCCAGATCGCCTTCCATGCTGAACATACCGTCCACCACAATCAGGCGTCCCGCCTCGTCGGGCAGCGATTGCAGCACCCGTTCCAGATGCTCCATGTCGTTGTGACGGTAGCGCTCAATTTTTCCAAAGCTCAGGCGCGCGCCGTCCACAATCGAGGCGTGGTCGTCTTTGTCCAGCACAACGATGTCGCCGCGCCCAACCAGTGCGCTGACCGTGCCAAGGTTGGACTGCATGCCCGTGGAAAAGACCAGAGCGGCTTCTTTGCCAACCCACTCGGCCAGTTCTTTTTCAAGTTGTTCATGCATGGCCAGGGTGCCGTTGAGAAAACGCGAACCCGTGCAGCTCGTGCCGTAGCGGCGCGTGGCCTCAATGGCCGCCTCGCGCACTTTGGGGTGCGTGGTCAGCCCCAGATAATTGTTCGATCCACACATGATCAGACGGTGACCTTTGAAGATCACCTCGGTGCCTTCATTCTCGTTCAAGGGAATGAAGTAAGGATAGGTGCCTGCCGCAATGGCATCCCTCGCCTCGGTAAATTGGAGGCACTTTTCAAAAATATCCATCGTTTCCTCGCTTTGCCAAATAAATTGAATGGTGGTCCGGGATAGAAGAATATAATGGGCCCGGTATGAAACCAGTCTATCGAGTTGAATCAGGGTTAGGGAGCGAAATGCAAATCAAGGTTCCTGATGCAGGCGGCATCGTTTTCGCAAGGGGTACAAGATTGGCTTGATTATACATGATTTTCCGCGGTTCAAAGACGCTTCTTTTAATAGTATGCTAATATTAAAAGATACCAATGGGGCATGGAGGAAACCATGAGCGAGATTTTTGCTGGTTTGGAAGCCGGTGGCACGAAATTCAATTGCATCATCGCGTCCGGACCCGATGAAATCCTATCCGAAGGGCGCTTCCCCACCACAACACCCGATGAAACCCTCGCCGCGGTCATCCATTTCTTCCAAAGCGAAGCGCTCCGCCTGCGGATCCAATACCGCGCCCTGGGTGTGGCCACATTTGGCCCGGTCGATCTCGACCCCAGCTCCCCGACCTACGGATTTATTACTTCAACCCCAAAACCGCATTGGGGTTTCGCCAATTTGCTCGGGCCGCTGCAAGACGCGTTGCAAGTCCCCGCCGCGTTTGATACCGATGTCAATGGCGCCGCCGTGGGCGAAGGCCGCTGGGGGGCGGCCCGGGGCTTGCAGAATTTTGTTTACCTGACCATCGGCACCGGTGTGGGCGGTGGCGGCGTGATTGGTGGCAAACCCATGCACGGCCTGGTTCATCCCGAAATGGGCCACATGCTGCTGCGCCGCGACCCTGCCCGCGATCCCTACCCCGGTGCGTGTCCCTTCCACGGGGATTGCCTGGAAGGCTTGTGCGCCGGTCCCGCTCTGGCCAAACGCTGGGGCGCGCCGGCCGAGACCTTTGGCCCCGACCATCCTGCCTGGGCACTGGAAGCCGAATACATCGCCGCCGCGCTGCACAACCTCACCTGCATTCTATCTCCGCAGCGCATCATTCTCGGCGGCGGTGTGATGCAGCAGCCCTTCCTCTTCCCCATGATCCGCCAGGAATTGGTGCGCCAGTTAAACGGCTATGTGCAATCGCCCGCCATCCTGCAGCAGATTGACCGCTTCGTAGTCCCTCCCGGCCTGGGCAACCGCGCTGGAAGCCTCGGATCGATTGCCATGGCCGCCGGGCTGGCCGCCTGATTGCATCGTCATGCCTCAACCATCCCTGACCTTTTTCTGTGAGCTGGACGCCCCGGCTCTGCAGCGCTTGTTCGACGATCCACGCGTATGGAGCGAATTGACTCGCCTGGGCGCATCCGTCAGCCTGGGCATTCTTGATCTCAGCCCAGAGCGCGCCGGGGTCGTTCGGCGACTGAATCATGCTCACATTCCCGTCACCGCCTGGCTGCTGCTGCCCAAAGATCAAGGCTACTGGTTCAATCTGCGCAATTCAGCCGCGGCTGCTGCGCGCTACGCCGATTTTTCAACCTGGGCCGCTCAGAACGCTCTGCGATTCGAAGCGGTGGGGCTGGACATTGAGCCCGACATCCATGAGATGAACGCCGTACTCTCCCGCCCTGTGGTCGTCCTGCCGCGGCTGATCCGGCGCTTGTCCGACCGCGCGACGCTGCAAGCTGCCCGGCAGCGCTACGACGCATTGTTGGCGCAAATCCAAGCCGACGGCTTCCGCGTGGAAAGCTATCAGTTTGCCATGATTGCCGACGAGCGCCTTGCCGGCGGTGATGCGCTGCAGCGCCTGAGCGGTATTCTTGACCTGCCGGTCGATCGCGAAGTCTGGATGCTGTACTCCAGCTTCCTGCCCGGCATTGGCCCGGCGGTACTGTCCAGCTATGCCCCGCAGGCCGCTGCCATCGGCCTGGGCAGTTCCGGCGGCGGCGTGGAGATGCCCGATACTCCTGCGCTGCCGGTGTTAAGCTGGGCACAGCTCAAGCAGGATTTGTTAATCGCCGTGCAACATACTCCTTACCTTTACATCTTCAGCCTGGAAGGCTGCCGCCAAAGCGGCTACCTCGACCGCTTCGCTGAAATCGATTGGTCCCTGCCGCCCGCCCCGGTTTCTGGCGTGAGTGCTGTTAACGCCATGCGCACAGGTCTGCGTGCCCTGTTGTGGGGATTGGCCCACCCCGCGCGGGTGGTTCTTGGAGGGTTGGGCGTAGCGATTTTTCTCGGCCTGCTCTTCCACCGCCGCAAGTCCTGACCCGATAACACAAAACCGCTCCCTTGCTGGGAGCGGTTTGAGATACAGCGAAAGAAGAAATCTCAGGCCACTTTGGCGCGCGTTTCGATGGTCGCCAGCAGGCTGTTAAAGGCGTCCTCAAACGCCTTGACGCCTTCCTGCTCCAGTTCGTCTGTCACCGCCTGCATCGAGATCCCCAGGGCGGCCAGAGCATCCAGCGTTTTTTGCGCATCCGCGCCGTCCACCGTCAGGGTGGCCCGCGCCACGCCGTGATCGCCAAAGGCTTT
>DAOUGY010000072.1:0-2270 GCA_034428975.1 Anaerolineaceae bacterium
TCGCCATTGTGACCGAACTACTGCTGGGTGACATTCAGGACACCAACACCCGCTATCTTGCACGCCTGATGCGCGATCTGGGCATCGATTTGTACCGCACGATGATGATCGGCGACAATGTGGAACGCATCGCCCAATCGGTGCGAGAAGCCTCCACTCGCGCCAACATTGTCATCACCACCGGTGGCCTCGGTCCCACCGTCGACGATCCCACCCGCCAGGCTGTTGCGCTGGCTGTGGGGGTCGAGCCTGAATTTCGGCCTGAACTGTGGGAGCAGATCCAAAATCGCTTTCAACGTATGGGGCGCGAAGCCTCGGAAAACAACCGCCGCCAGGCTTTCATCCCGCGCGGCGCGTTGCCGGTTGAAAATCCGGTGGGCACCGCCCATCCTTCATCGTCGAATTGGATGCTGATCACGTGATTGTCTCCATCCCCGGCGTGCCGCGTGAAATGGAATACTTGATGGAGCACGCCGTAACGCCGTACCTGCGCCGGCGTTTCTCGCTCAACGCCATCATTCACTCGCTGGTGCTGCACACCGCCGGGATGGGCGAATCGAGCGTGGATGAGTTGATTGGCGATCTCGAAACCGGCGCCAACCCCACCGTGGGGCTGCTGGCGCACCCCGGGCAGATTGACATTCGCATCACCGCCAAAGCCGAAACGCTCGATCAGGCTTGCCAAATGACCGACCGGCTCGGTGAAGAAATCCGCCGGCGATTGGGTGAAAACATATATGGGCAGGATGACGAAAACCTGCCCTTTGCGGTGGCAAAATGCCTTCAACAGACCGGCCTGCGCCTGACCGTGCTTGAGTGTGGGTTTAACGGCCTGCTCCTGCAGCGTTTTGTCGAAGTCGGGCTGGAGCCTGCGGCGCTGTATGAGACCGTCGCCGCTTCGACTCCCCAATTGAGTGAACAAGCCCGTGACCGTTTGAAGGCGGGCGGCACCGATCTGGTTCTGGCGGCCCGTTTGACCGATGCCGGCGACCGCCGGACCTTAAACCTGGTACTGCTCGGTCCGCAATTCTTTCACGACCTCAATCGTTCGCATTCCGGCCCGCAGCCGCTCAGCCCACAATGGGCGGTCAACACAGCACTCGATTTTGTTCGCCGGACATTAATCCACTTGACCCATTAATCTTAGTGAAAAAAGGAAAAGGAATCTGGCCCATGCAAACCGCTGATCTTTTGCTCACCAACGCCATCGTCCTCACCATGGACGAAAAAATGAACCAGTATGACCCCGGCGCTGTGGCCGTGCGCGGCGACAGTATACTCGCCGTTGGCGAACAAAGCGACATTCTCTCCCGTTTCAGCGCTTCGCAGGTGGTGGATTGCGGCGGCAAAGTGCTTATGCCCGGTCTGGTCAACGCCCACACCCACGTGCCCATGACGCTGCTGCGTGGGTTGGCCGACGATCTGCGCCTGGATGTCTGGCTGCTGGGCTATATGATGCCGGTGGAACGCGAATTCGTCTCGCCCGATTTTGTGCGCCTGGGTACGCAACTGGCCTGCGCCGAAATGATCCGCAGCGGTATCACTTCCTTTGCCGACATGTATTACTTTGAAGAGGACATTGCCAAAGCCACTGCCGAAGCCGGCATGCGCGCGCTGTGCGCGCAGACGGTGCTCAAATTCCCCACCCCCGACGCCGGCTCCTACGAAGAATCGTTGGCCATGGCGCGCGATTTCATCTCCCGCTGGAACGGCCATCCATTGATTGTGCCGTCGGTCGCGCCGCACGCCCCCTACACCTGCACCGCCGAAATCCTGCGTGCCACCGCTGCGCTGGCCGCCGAATATGACGTGCCGCTGCACACGCACCTGTCCGAGACCGCCCTTGAGGTGGAAAACATGCGCAACGAACACGGCATGCCGGTCATTCCATACGTCAAACGCCAGGGCCTGTTCGAAGCCAAAGTGCTGGCGGCCCACTGCGTGCACATCGATGAAGGCGAGATCCGCAGCCTGAAGAATGTGGGCGCCGGTGTGGCACACAACCCCACCTCCAACCTCAAGCTGGCCTCGGGTGTCGCCCCGGTCAAGCGCATGCTCGAGCTGGGTCTGAATGTCGGCATCGGCACCGATGGCCCGGCCTCCAACAACGACCTGGACATGTTCGAGGAAGTGCGTTTGGCCGCTCTGCTGGCCAAAAACGCCAGCAATGATCCCACCGTTTTGCCCGCTTACCAGGCGCTGCTGATGGCCACCCGTCTGGGCGCACAGGCCATGCACATGGGCCACATCACCGGCTCGCTGCAGCCCGG
>DAOUGY010000073.1:0-5626 GCA_034428975.1 Anaerolineaceae bacterium
CAGATGCCCTCTACCCGACCATCACGCCGGTCAACTCGTTTCGCGTCGTCTTTGACCGCTATTTCGGCACGCACTACGGCCTGCTGAACGATGTCACCTACGCCGACGACAAAGAGACCGAAACCGTGCCCGAGTCAGCGCCGGAATGTAAGTGAAGTAGAAAGTTTGTAGTGGGTAGTGGGTAGAAGTTTCAAATTTCACCCATCCGTGTTCATCCTTTTTATCCGTGGTAAAACCTCTTCCCCATGGCCTGATAACAAAAAGGTGCGGTCGATAAACGGCCGCACCATGCTTGCATTGACTTCCCAATTTTCCATTTACTTGTAAAATTCTGTTGTCCCATTCACCGCCACAATCTCGCCAAAATAACTGCGGTGATAATCGTGCGTCGGATACTTGCTGTGAATCCAGTCCTCAACGAAGTGCGCCGGGTCAAAATCGTGCCAGTAAATCTTGCGGCATTCCACCGCCAGCGTCGCCTCGGCATACACCGGCGCCGCCACCATCGTTGCCGCCTGCGGCGTCAGGCCGCTCTCGGCAATCTTTGGGCTGTTCCGTCCCGAACGCGACCCCAGATAGGACAGCGCCGGGCGGTGCTCTTCATCGAACGCGCACAGCGTAAAACTGTCATACGTCTCCATGAATGAATACGTGTGACGGACCGGCCGCACCACCACCTGCGCAAACGGCCTCGCCCACATCGAACCAAAACTGCCCCATGCCACCGTCATGCAGTTGTACTGCCCCGCGGCAAAGTCCCCCGCCGTCAGCAGCAGCCACTGATTCTCCCACAGGTCATAGGCGCGCGCGGTAAACTGCTGGATGTCGATCGATGCGCGCGTTTTCATCGGAACATCGGGATCAGGAACAAGACCGTCACGCCCACGCACAACACGCACAGCCCCACCGAGGCCAGCAAGGCAATCACCAACCAGCGCTTGCCGGTCGACACCACGGTCTGCACCGTTTCGCGTGCCTCGGGGATCTCATTCAGCGTCTCAATCGCCTCTCGTACATTCGTCGGCGCTTCCGGGGTTTCACCCGTCTCACCCGATCGCAAAATCTCCGGCAGGTTGGCTTCCGGTTCGGGTTCAACCGGTGTTTCGGGTTCTGGCACAGGCTGTCCCTCAATATTCACGCGGGTACCGCAATACAAACAGGCGTACACCCCGCTCACCGAACGAGACGGCATCGGCGCGCCGCATGCCGGGCAACTGGTGGCATTATCAACCATCGTGTTCTCCTTTATCAAATTCAATGACTTGATTGTAGCAGAATTTTCCGCTGTGCGGGTCGCGCGCGTTGTCCACAAGCGCGAGCCGCGGTATAATCGACGCCATGAGCGACAAAAAAGTCCAATTCTTCCAGTTCCATGCCATTAACGAATTCATGCTGCCCGATTACCGCCAGCAGGTCCTCAACCTGGTCTTCTCGCGCAGCGACGAATTGACCGCCGATCGGCGCAACGCCCTCAACAATCAGGTCAAGCGCCACGTCAGCGTGCCCGGTTTCCGCAACAGCACCCAGGCGCCTGCCGCCGTCAAAGCTCGCGCCTCGGTCAAAGCCTTTGAGAAATCGCCCGAGTTGGCCGCCCAGGTGCTCTCCGCCTGGTACGAGCTGCACCCCGACCTGCGCCAGAAAGTCTACGACTTGCTGGTCGAACGCGGTTGGACACTGCTGCCCGTCGAGGCCGACCGCGCCAAATTGCCCGGTTTCATGGTCACCTGGCCCAAGCAGGACGAGTTTGAGGTGCTCAACACCGCCTTCCACGAAAAACACCCCGACTTTCCGGTCGAAAACAATGACATCAGCCTGATGGCCGTCTGGCTGTCGGGACGCCTGCCCTACCAACTGGTGGAACCGGGCGAAGAAGCGCCCGAAGACGACGACGCGTAAACCAATCGCGCAGGGCATGCCCTGCGCGATTTATTCCACGTATTCGATATCGTCGGCAGCTTCTTTCTCGTCCGGCAGTTCACCTTCCGGGGTGATCTCGATCTCCCCAAACAGGCCCTCCTGCTCTGCGCTGACAATGCGCCGTTTAACCAGCTCCAACATCGCCAGGAACGTCACCACCACCTCCAGGCGCGTGCGCTGCCCGTTGAACATCCCCGAAAAGCGCGTGCGCCCTGCCGACCGCAGCCGGTCCAGAATGGTGCGAATGCGGTCGCGGATCGTCACACGCGGCATCGACACCACCTGCGAGAGCGGCGCCAACGCTCGCCGGCTGTAAAAGATCTCGCGTGCCGCCAGCACCAGATCGTCCAGCGTCACCCCGGATAAATCCAGGCGCGCCGGCAATACGCTGGTGGGTGTGGCTACGCGCAAATGACTGCGTAATCCGCGCAGTTCACGGTCTTCCAAAAAGCGCGCCAGATCCTTGAAGCGTTTGTACAGGAGCAATTGGCGCGCCAGCGCTTCGCCCGCGTCTTCTTCCTCCACCGTGCCCACTGTCACCGTCGGACGCGGTAGCAGCGCCGCCGATTTAATCTGCACCAGCCGCGCGGCGATCACCAGAAAGGCCGAAACCTCCGCCGCATTGCGTTCCTGAAGTCCGCGAATATATTCCAAGTAGGGATCGGTCACCTGCGCCAATGCCAGGCGGGTAATATCCAACTCGGCGCGTTCGATCAGCTCCAATAGCAAATCCAGCGGCCCCTCGTAGAGGTCGGTCGCAACGGTATATCGCTCGGTCTGATGGGCGGCAACTTGGAAACTCACGCAGGCTATTATAGCAGAAGTGCGCCGCGCCGGGCGAAATCGCCTGCGCGGATTGGCCGTGTCCGGTTATAATGGAGCCATGAGCGACGCCCGCCTTTCCCACATCGATGAAAGCGGCCAGGCCCACATGGTGGACGTGGGCGACAAGGCCGACACCGTGCGCACCGCGCTGGCGCGCGGCGAAGTGCACATGCAGCCCACCACCGCCGCGCTCATTCGTCAGGGCTTGATGAAGAAAGGCGACGTGCTCAGCGTAGCCCAGGTGGCCGGCATCATGGCCGCCAAACGCACCTCCGAGCTGATCCCGCTCTGCCACCCCATCCCCATCCATCAGGTGGATGTGCAGCTCGAGCTGGACGAAACTCTGCCTGGCGTCACCATTTCGGCCCTGGTGCGCACCAGCGGCAAAACCGGCGTCGAAATGGAAGCCCTCACCGCAGTGTCGGTGGCCGCGCTCACCGTTTACGACATGATCAAAGCCGTTGAAAAGACCGCCCGCATTCAAAATATCCGTCTGGTGGAAAAACACGGCGGTCGTAGCGGCGATGTCTTCAACGAGTAACCCGAGCACAACCTTATGGCCCAACTAACGGTATTGTTCTTCGCCCATTTTAAAGACCGCGCCGGCCTCGGCCGCCTGCCGCTTGAATTCACCCCGCCTCTCTCCGTGGCGGAGTTGAAATCCCTGCTGGGGGCTCGCTTCCCTGCCATTCAGCCTGCACTCTCCGGCGCATTGGTTTCCGTCAACCAGGAATTCGCCTTCGATGGCGATTTGCTGCCCGACGGCGCCGAAGTCGGCGTCTTCCCACCGGTCAGCGGCGGCTCCGGCCCCACCATCGTGCGCGTCACCGAAGATACCCTCGACCTCAATGAGCTGGTCGCGCTCATCACCCTGCCCGGCACCGGTGCGGCGTGCGTCTTCACTGGCGTGGTGCGCGGCGAAACCCAACGCGGCAATTTCCCCGTCACCCGCTCGCTGGAATACGAAGCCTACATCCCCATGGCGCACGCCAAAATGCTGCAAGTGATCGAAGAAATCCGCGCGCGCTGGCCCAGCATCGAAGGCATTGCCGTGGTGCAGCGCATCGGTCACCTGCTGCCCGGCACGCCCACCACTGTCATCGCCTGCACTGCCGGCCACCGCGACACCGGCGTATTTGAGGCCGCGCGCTACGGCATCGACCGCTTGAAGGAAATTGTGCCCATCTGGAAAAAAGAAATTGGTCCCAATGGCGAAACCTGGGTGGACGGCGCTTACCACCCGGTGGAAGGGGACTAAACCGGCAATTCTCTCGCTCATATTGGGCGGGGGTTCATCTATTTTTCGCAGCGAACTGATGGAACGCGAATCACCTGATCACCGGATGGGGTGTTTTGCGCTCCCTGAGTTCCAGGGAGGAACCTGTGGAAACCACACTTTCGCATTCGGCAACAGAAAGCCCCGCCGAATTGGCCGCGCGCCTTGGTCTGCCATTCACCAATATCGAACTGCTCAGCCGCGCGCTGACCCACCGCTCCTACATCAACGAAAACTCCAACGCTGTTGAAGACAACGAGCGCCTTGAATTTTTGGGCGACGCCGTGCTCGACTTTGTCGTCGGCGCCTGGCTGTACAACCGCTACCCCGAGATGCTGGAAGGCGACCTGACGCGCATGCGCTCGGCGCTGGTGCACACCGAGCAGCTCGCCGATTTTGCCCGGCGGCTCAATCTGGGTCCCGCGCTGCGCCTCGGTCGCGGTGAAGCCGCCGCCGGCGGCCGCGAGCGTTCGGCCCTGCTGTGCGACGCCTTCGAAGCCCTCATCGGTGCCATCTTTTTGCACCTCGGCATTCAAACCGTCATGACCTTTGTGGACGAGTTCCTCGTCACCGCCGCTGAAGATGTGCTGGCCAACCACAAAATCGAGGACCCCAAGAGCACGCTGCAGGAATGGGCGCAATCCGAAGGCTACGCCGCTCCGCGCTACGAAACCCGCAACATCACCGGCCCCGACCACTCGCGCACCTTTGAAGTGGACGTGCTCATCCATGAACAGGTCTATGGTTCGGGCAGTGGCCGCAGCAAGCACACCGCCACCAAAGACGCCGCGATGGACGCCCTGCGCCGCCTGGGCTTGCGTTAATCGCTTCATCTCATCTTGCATCCTACGGTAAAGAGAAACGCATGAGCCCTCGACTGAAATCCCTGGAATTACACGGATACAAAACCTTCGCCAGCCGCAGCCAGTTTGAATTTCCGGCCAACATCACCGCCATCGTCGGCCCCAACGGCTCGGGCAAGTCCAACGTCGCCGATTCCATCCGCTGGGTGTTGGGCGAACAGTCCTACTCGCTGTTGCGCGGCCGTAAGACCGAGGACATGATCTTCTCCGGCTCCGAGCAGCGCCCGCGCGCCGGCATGGCCTCGTCAACCATTGTCTTCGATAACGAGGACGGTTGGCTGCCGATTGACTTCTCCGAAGTATCCATCACCCGCCGCGCCTATCGCGACGGTGACAACGAATACCTGCTCAACGGGCAGCGCGTGCGCCTGAAGGATATCTCCGAACTACTCGCCCAATCAGGCCTGGCTGAACGCACCTATACCATGATCGGCCAGGGTCTGGTGGATGCCGCCCTGTCGCTCAAACCGGACGAACGCCGCCGCTTTTTTGAAGAGGCCGCCGGCATTGGCCTGTACCGCTCACGCCGCGAGGAATCCCTCAACCGCCTCGAAACCACTCGCCGTAATCTCGAGCGTGTGCAGGACATTCTCAGCGAATTGGAACCGCGCCTGCTCAGCCTGGAAAAACAGGCCAAACGCGCCATCGAATACGACCGCCTCAAAGCCGATTTGCGCCTGCTGCTGCGTGACTGGTACGGTTACCACTGGCACCGCACCCAGCAGGAAATGGCTCACGCCCGCGA
>DAOUGY010000074.1:0-3888 GCA_034428975.1 Anaerolineaceae bacterium
TCGCCTAAATCCGCCCGCTCACTCGTAGCGCAGCGCGGTGACCACGTCCATCTGCTCGGCTTGCCGCGCCGGCAGGCTGGCCGCCAGCACGCCGAAGAGCAGCCCCACCACCAGGCCGATGAGCACCCCGGCGTAGGGGAAGTAATAGTTCACCACAAACCCGCTGAAGTTCATCGCGTTGACCAGCACATAGCCCAGCCAGATGCCCACCACCACGCCCATCAGCGTGCCCAATCCGGCCAGCAGCAGGCTTTCGGCCAACACCATGCGCCGCACCTGTTTGCGCGTGCTGCCCACCGCGCGCAGCAAGCCAATCTCGCGCGTGCGTTCCAGCACGCTGATCGTCAGCGTGTTGATCATGGCGATCAGCCCGGGCAGCGCCAGCACCAGCATCAGTACATACATAAAGCTCATGGCGGCGTTGAACATCTTGCCCTGCGATTCCTTGAAGGAGGTTGCGTCCACCAGGGAGAAGGAGGGGTACTGTTTGAGCAGGTTGTTGATAGCCGTGCCCGTCGCGGCCTTGTCGGCGCCCGGCGCCGCGTTGGCCATCAGCAGCACGTCGCTGGTCTGGTGGAAGTAGCGCTCCATGTCGGCCTGCGAGATGTAGCCCGTCGCCAGCTTGGCGTTGAGGTAGTCCAGCCCGACGCCCACCACCTCAAACGGCTGGTCGCCTTCGGGGGTCTTCAGTGTGATTTTGTCGCCCAACTTGACGCCGTAGGTGGTGGAGAAGATGCCGTTGACGATCATGGCGTTGCCCTTCTCCAGCGCGGCATACGCCTCGTCGGCATTGCCCTTGCTGAACTCCAACCCGGAGACCTGCCCGTAGGTTTGCGGTTCCAGCCCGATGAGCTGCAGGTTGTTGCCGTTGATTTGGCTGGCCGCCAGGCGCAGGGTGGTAACCATGCCCACGCCGTCCACGCCGCGCAGCTCATCCGACAGGTCGGGGGCCGCGCCCAGGTTGCCGCCGCCCAGCACCAGCGAAGGCGGCATGATCAGGAAATCCGCGCCCAACGAGCGATCCAGGTAGGTGAAGAAACCCGCGCGGATGCTGTCCACCAGGCCCGCCAGGGCGATCACAATCGCCAGGCCGATCATCATGGCCGAAGCCGTCACCGCCGCGCGCGAGGGTTGGCGTTTCAGGTTGCCGCCCGCGATCTGGCCTTCGCTCTTGAAGGTCAGACGCAGCAGGCCGCCCAGGTAGCGCGCCACCGGGTAGACCAGCGCCGGGGCGATCAGCACCAGCCCGACGAAGAACACCAGCGTCGAAATGCCGGACAGCTCAAACGAGCCGAAGATCAAGCCCAGCGCGGAGACGACGATCAGCCCCACGCCGATCAGCGCGCGGCGCTGCGCCTTGCGCAGTTCAGAAACGCCCGCCGCGGGGCGCATGGCTTCCAACGGCGACACGCGCGTGGCCGTCAGGGCCGGGTAGAGCGCGCTGAGCACCGTCATGCCGACGCCCAGCGACACCGCCGTGATCAGCGTGGCCGGGGTGATGATCGGCGCGCCGATTTCAATGCGCATCAGCGAGCGGGTCATGTCGCTGACGATCGCCATAAATCCGTAAGCCATGCCGTAGCCCATCGCCAGGCCCAGCAGGGTGCCCGCCGCCCCCTGGATCAGGCTTTCGGTCAGAATGATGCCCAGCACGGTGCGGCGCGAGGCGCCCACGGCGCGCAGCATGCCCAGGTCGCGGCGGCGTTCGGCAATGATGGTGCGGAAGGTGTTAAAGATGATGAACGCGCCCATGGCCAGCGCCATGAAACCGAAGATGCCAAAGGCAGCTTCGCCCAACTGGATGCTGGCGGCCAGTTCCGAGGCGGCATCCTCGCCGGCCTGTTTGAAATCCGGTCCAAGGGCGGCCAGCACGTTCGCTTTCACATCGGCTTCGTTAACGCCGGCGGCGAACATCATTTCAATCGAGTTGATCTGCCCGGGCAGATTGAACAAGGCTTCGGCGTCCGGCAGGTTGATGATTGCCTGATCCGTCAGGGTCAGGCCGGCTTCGAGCACGCCCACCACGTTGAAGGCGCGGGTGCCGGTGCTGGCCGGCAAGGTCAGCACGGCGCCGGGCGTCAGGTTCAGCTTTTGCGCCAGCGTTTTGGATACCACCACCGCGCCGCTCTCGCCCGGTTGCAGGAAACGGCCCTCGGCCACGGCGTAGGCGCGCACGGTTTGCACGCTGGCCGGGTCGGCGCCCACCACGTCAATGGCCGCCACGCCGTTGGTGGCATCAACGCTGCCGCCCATGCTGATCGGCAGATTGACGTTCTGCTGTAAAATGCCCACCGCCGACGCCACTCCCGGCAGCGCCTGCACAGCGCCCAGCCGGTCGGCGGCAAAGGTGTTGCCGGTCACATGGCCGACCGCCAGGCTGACCTGCCCGGCGCTGGTCATCATGGTGCGGTTGAAGGCATTCATCATCGAGGGGATCATGGCGTTCAGGCCAAACAGCACCATCACCCCGAACGAGATGGCCAGCGTGGTGAGAAACATGCGTAACTTGCGGCCCCACAAATAGCGCAGGGCCATGGTCCATTGGATGCTCATAGCGCCTCCACGCGCGTCTTGACGCGCTCGACCTCTTCGTGACCGTTGCCGCTCATGCGGGTTTCGTCCACAATGCGGCCGTCCTTGAGGAAGATAATGCGGTCGGCATAGGCGGCGATGCGCGGATCGTGCGTCACCATCAGGATGGTGCGCTTCCAGTCGCCGCTGACCTGCCGTAGCAGGCCGGCGACATCGTCCGAGGCGCGCGAATCGAGATTGCCGGTCGGTTCGTCGGCCAGGATGATGGTCGGCTCGGTGACCAGGGCGCGGGCGATCGCGGCGCGCTGCTGCTGCCCGCCGGAAAGCTGGTCGGGGCGGTGCCCGGCGCGGTCGCTCAGGCCCACGCGCCCCAACCACTCGGCGGCGCGCCGGTTGGCTTCGGCGGTCTTCACGCCGTCCAGGATGAGCGGCAGGGCCACGTTTTCCAGCGCGGTCAGCACCGGGATGAGGTTGAAGAACTGGAAGACGAAGCCGATCTTACGGCGGCGCAGCTCGGTGAGGCGGGTATCGTTGAGGGCGTGAATCTCGTTGCCATCCAGCATCACTTTGCCGCTGCTGGGCCGGTCGAGGCCGCCGGTGAGGTGCAGCAACGTGGATTTGCCGCAGCCGCTGGGACCCATCACCGCCAGGAATTCGCCGTCCTCGATTTTGAGGTTGAGCGCGTCCAGCGCGGTCACGGCCGTATCGCCCTTGCCGTAAATTTTGCTTAAGTTGGTGATTTCGATCATAGACATGATTGGTTTCTCCTTGCCGCGGCATCCGACCGCGTGCTTTTCAAATAAGAATGAATGCGCCTCAATGCTCCACAACGCCGCGCGGGCGTCCGCGCGGGCGCAATTCCGGCTGGGGCAGCGGCTGGCGCTGCATGTCGTCCAGGCGCGTCTCCACCATGTCCAGCCAGCGCAGGTCGGCTTCGAGGTGCATGATGGTCTTGTCCATCAGCAGAATCTGGGCCAGTTCGCTGCGCGGGTTGGCGGCTTGCCGCCCGGTGGTGACGCGGTGCAGTTCGCGGTAGAGCAGGCCGCGCTGCGTCTGGATGAGCTGCTGCGGATCGATGCCGTCGACGTAGATCGCCAGCATCAACTTGAGGAAGAACGCGTCGCGCAGGTGGTCGCTTTCCACGCCGCTTTGCAGCCAGGCTTGCAGCTCGGCCTGCCCGGCGTCGGTCAACGAATACACGCGCCGCTCGTCGGTCCCGTCGCCTTCGACCTGCGCGGCGCTCACAAACCCGGCCTCCACCAGGCGGTTGAGCGTGGTGTAGACCTGGGCCGGTTTGATGTCCCAGTTCTGTTCGCCGCCCGCCAGGGCCAAAAAAGCGGCATGCAGCTCATAACC
>DAOUGY010000075.1:0-1545 GCA_034428975.1 Anaerolineaceae bacterium
ACGGCTCTCAACGTGGCCGAGCTGGTGCGTTTCCACCGCGAGCAGGGCGGCATTGCCACCATCGCCGCGCACCACCGCCAGCAGCACATCGACCTGGGCGTGATTGAATGGAACGGCGATCACTCCATCAAAGGATATATCGAAAAACCCACCTATGATTTTTGCGTCAGCATGGGGATTTACGTTTTTGAACCGCGCGTGCTGCAATACATCCCGCGCAATGAATACCTCGACTTCCCTAACCTGGTGCTCAAACTGATCGCCGCCGGCGAGCGCGTCGTCGGCTACCAGTTTGATGGTTACTGGCAGGATCTGGGCCGCCCGGACGATTACGAAATTGCGACCCAGAATTTTGAAAAAATGCGCGCCGAATTATTACCGGAGGATTGAGCCATGGCCTGGAAAATTCCACTTTCGGATCTGGATTTTGGCGAGGAAGAAAAAGAAGCGGTGATGAAAGTGCTGGACAGCCGCTGGTTGACCATGGGCGCGGTGACCCTGGAATTTGAAAGTGCGTTTTCTGTGTTCACCGGCGCCAAACATGCCATCGCCGTCACCAACGCCACGGCCGGGCTGCACATGGCCTGCATCGCCGCCGGGCTGGGCCCCGGTGACGAAGCCATTGTGCCGTCGCTGACCTTTGTGGCCACGGCCAATTCGGTGCGCTACACCGGCGCCGAGCCGGTCTTTGCCGACGTGCGCAGCCCGTCCGACCTGAACATCTCACCGCTGTCGATTGAAGCCCACCTGACGCCGCGCACCAAAGCCATCATGGTGGTGCACTACAGCGGCTATGCCTGCGATATGCCCTGGATTTTGGCCATTGCGCGCAGCCGTGGGTTGATGGTGATAGAGGATGCCGCGCATGCCGCGGGCGCCTGGCTGGAAAACCGCCACCTGGGCACCTGGGGCGACGTCGGCTGTTTCAGCTTCTTCTCCAACAAGAACATGACCACCGGTGAGGGCGGCATGTTGACGACCAATGACGACGATCTGGCGGCGCGTCTGCGCCTGCTGCGCTCGCACGGCATGACCTCGCTTACCTGGGACCGCCACCGCGGACATGCCTGGAGCTACGACGTGGTGGAGGCCGGTTACAACTACCGCATTGATGAGATTCGCTCGGCGATTGGCCTGGTGCAGCTTCACAAGCTGGAGCGCAACAACCAGCGCCGCCGCGAATTGGTGGACCTCTACCGCCAGGCGCTGCAGGAACTGGCCCCGCATGTGGGCTGCCCCTTTGGCGATCATCCCGGCCTGACCTCGGCGCACATCATGCCGGTGCTGCTGCCGGTCGGAACGAACCGCATCGCCTTCATGGAGGCCATGAAACAGGCGGGTATCCAGACCAGCATTCACTACCCGCCCATTCATCAGTTTACCGCTTATCGCGATGACTCGCGGACGGACGACCTGCCGGTGACCGAGGACGTTGCCGCGCGCGAGGTGACCCTGCCGCTCTATTCGGGTATGTCCAATGAGGATGTGTTGACCGTGGTGAACGCTTTACGCAGCGCCTGCCCACCGACTGCCCGATAATTCCGG
>DAOUGY010000076.1:0-4774 GCA_034428975.1 Anaerolineaceae bacterium
CATCGTTTTTGGCCACAAGGCTGTAGGTAATCGTGTCGCCCACGGCATATGGGCCTGTGCTCGTTTGGGTCTTGGTGATACTCAACGCCGGGGCCTGGGTGAAGGTGATGTCCACCGTATCCGTAGCCGGATCGGTCTGGTCACTGTCGGCTGTGGCGGTGTTCGAGTAGGTGCCCGAATCCACGTCCGTCTGGCTGACGACGTGGCTGGCCGCGCAGGTCAGCGTCTCGGTCGGGGCCAGCGTCGCCGGTTGCACCGGGGTACAGGTGCCCAGGACAGCCGAGGAATCGCTGATCGAAACGCCCGTCAAGGTCACATTGCCGGTGTTCGTGGCAACGATGCTGTAGGAGATCGTCTGCCCCACCGTGTACGGCCCGGTCGAGGTCTCTGTCTTGACCACGCTCAACGCCGGGGATTGGGTAAAGGTCACATCCACCGTGTCGGTTGTCGCGTCGGTCAGGTCGCTGTCCGCCGTGGCGGTGTTCGAGTAGGTACCTGAGTCCACATCCGTTTGGCTGACGACGTGGCTGGCCGCGCAGGTCAGCGTTTCGGTCGGGGCCAGCGTCGCCGGTTGCGCCGGGGTGCAAGTGCCCAGGACAGCCGAGGAATCGCTGATCGAAACGCCCGTCAAGGTCACATTGCCGGTGTTCGTGGCAACGATGCTGTAGGAGATCGTCTGCCCCACCGTGTACGGCCCCGTGCTCGTTTCCGTCTTGACCACGCTCAACGCCGGGCTTTGAGTCGCCGGAATCGTCAGCGTGTCTGTTTCGGATTGCACCGCGCCCGCTCCGGCATACGCCGTGTTGGTCACAAACCCGGCGTCCACATCAGCCTGTGTCACGCTGTACGTCGCCGTGCAGGAAAGTACGGCGCTCGGGGCCAGGCCGGCGGTAGTGTCCGGGCAGGTCACCGTCGTCTTGTCATCCACTACCTGAACATTAAACAGGGGCAAGTTTCCGGTATTGGTTACTGCATAGGTATAATGCAGCACATCGCCGGCCGCGGCGAAGGTGGTCTCAACCGCGCCTTTTTCAATGCTCATGGATGGCGTGCCCGGCAAGGTCAGGGTGAATGTATCGCTATTCGACGAGATGCCGCCCGCCACCGCCGAGGCCACATTGGTGACGGCGCCAAAGGCCACATCCGCCGCACTGACGGTATACGTCGCCGTACAGGTCAGGCTTTCGCCGGGGTCAAAGAAGGCATCCAAATCGCCGACGGTGCTCACGTCCGGGCAGCTTTCGTCCGCCGCTTTATCATCGCTGACCGTCACCGGTCCGGGCAATGCCGCCGCACCGCTGTTGGTCACCAGGAAGTTGTAATGCAGCACATCCCCGGCCGCCGTGAAGTTGGTTTCACTGGCGCTCTTCTCAAGGGTCAGCGCCGCGCTGGCATACGTGGCCGTTGACGGGCTGGCGTTCACCGGCGCACCGCCGTACGACCCCGAAGCCGAGGCCGTGTTCGGGTTGGACCCCGCCGCCGCGGCCACCGGGCCGACCACGCAGCTCACCGTCTCATACTTGGGCAGATTGGCCCACGTGCAGCCGGACAGGTTGACGCTCAGACCCGCGAGCGCCGTGTCCGCCACGCTGACCGAGGAAAGCGCAACATCACCCAGGTTTTCCACCGTGAACTTGTAATACACCGGCGTGCCCGCAGGAACACCCACAAATTTGGTCCAGGTGCCGTTCGGGTCGCTGCCCAACCCAACCTGCTTATAAATCGACAGCGCAGGATGGGGCGGCGTCACATCCAGCGTGTCCGTCGCGGTGTTCCCGCTAACCGGCAGGCCCGACACCGTCGCCTGAACGGTGCCGCTGGTGTTGGTATAGCTGCCGGCCAGTGGAGCCGTCAAATTCACTTTCACGGTACAGGTTCCGCCGCCGGCGATCGTTCCGTTGGTAAACGAAACCGATCCTGCTCCGGCCACCGGCGCAAAGGTCGGTGTGCCGCATCCGCTGGTGGAGGCGTTGGGAGTCGCCGCCACCACCATCGCGGCCGGGGTGGTGGGAAATGTATCGGAAAATTGGACGCCGGTCAACGCATCATTCTGGTTCGGATTGGTGACGACGAACGTCAGCGTGACCGTGTCGCCGGCCAGAATCGGGTCTGGTGTGAAATATTTGCTGATGGACGGCGGTTTGAGCGCCGTCAGCGTGGCCGAGCCATAACCGGTCGGCGTGGTATTGGTGATGCTTGCCGTGCCCGTGCCGGTGTTGTAATCGCCCGAGACAAATCCGCTGACGTTGTTAAACACGCCCGCCGCCGTGGCTGTGACCGTCGCGGTGACGGTGCAGGTGGCGCCCGCCGCCAGCGTACCGCCGGAGAACGACAGGGTATCCGGGGCCGTGCGCGTCAGCGTGCCGCCGCATTGCGCGGCACTGCCGCTGGTCACCGTCAGACCTGCCGGCAGCACATCGGTGAAGCGCAGATTGCTAAGCGCCAGGCTGGGGTTCGGGTTGGTCAGCGTGAAGGTCAGGGTGGCGGTCGCGCCAATCGCCACCGGGCTGGGGCTGAACGATTTGGCCAGCGTCGGCGCCAGCGGCGTGCCGCAGCCAGTGAAAGTGATGTTATCGATGGTGATGTCGTTGCCGCGGGTGATGGCATTGGCTCCCAGGCCATAGATCCGGTAATACTGGTTTCCGGTGGCAGCCTGGGATGTAAACGTGGCAAACCCACTGGTGGGAGCGGTAAACGCCGTCGCGTTGTCCAGAGTCCAACTGCTGCCATCGGCGCTGGTGTATACCGAAATCTGATCCGGGCCGGGGCTCTTGCGGTTGGCGTCAAACGCCATGCGCACCGCGCTGTACCGGCTGGTATCCACCCGGAATTGATAATAGGGTGACGTGCCCGTGTTGAGCGGCCCCACTTTGGCAAAGCCATACAAAGTCAATGAAGGCAGCGGGTTACCGGCGCCGGTGTCGATCACACCGTTCATGCCCTGCCCCAAAGAGGCCTGCGCCAGCGAGACATTGGCCGCGCGGTAGGACGCCGTGGGCGGAGTTGTGCTGCCGCTCACCCCGCCGGTCATCGTCCACTGTGCCAGCATGATGTTCGGCACGCAGGCCGGCGCCGGGGGTGCCGTGTTCACGGTCAGGGTATCGCTGGCAACGTTGCCGGTATCTTGCCCGTTGAGCAGCAGCTGGCTGCTGGTGTTGCTGTACGTGCCTGCCGCCGGAACGCTGACATTCACTTTGACGGTGCAACTGCTGTTGGGCGCCAGCGTGCCGTTGGAGAATGAAATGGAACCAGCGCCGGCAGCCGGGGCAAAGGCCGGCGTGCCGCACCCGCTGGTCGAAGCGTTCGGCACCGCCGCCACCACCATCGCGCCCGTCGTCGTGGGGAAGGTGTCCGTAAAGCTCAAGCCGCTCAATGTCGTCGGGGTCGGGTTGGTGAGGGTGAACGTCAGCGTCGACACGCCGCCCACCGTGGTGGGGTCCGGGCTGAAATTCTTGGCGATCGTCGCCGCAGATGGGTTAAAGATATACGCATAGCGCATACTGGTGGTGTAATCGGCGTTGTAATGGTAACTACTGCCGGAAAAGTCGTAGATCAAGGTCGTCAGCGGCTGCGGGTTAACCGACCCCACCGAAAGGATCTTGACCGTGTAGTTCACCGTCACCGTGCCGCCGGCTTTGCCCACCGAAAGGCACGCGCGGTAGTTGGGGCTGTTGGGGTCGTTTTCCCACTTGCAGGCATCACCGTACAGCCGGTCGCTCGGGTTGGGAACATAAGCCGATGAATCGGCGGAATAGCTGGTGTTGACACCCAGAATTTGAAAGATGGTATTGGGAAAATTGATGAAGCTCTCAATTTGCTCATACCCGTTGGTCGAGGTCATACCCACCAGCGTGATCGTGTACGTTTGACCGACCACCAGCGACATCGTACCGCCGTTGGGAACCGATACACCGTTTAATTTCACATCGAAGTTGGCGTTGCGGCTCTGTGAAACCAGGTGTTCCACATATATTTCTCGTGGAGTGCGCGTGCTGACCGCCGCCACGCCATCGGCGCCAGCCGTGATGTGATAGCGGCGCGTGTGATCATATGCCGAAGCGTTGCGCGTGATTTCGACCTCGTAATAAAAATCCGCGCAGGCGCCGGCGGCCAGCGAGGGCAGCGTATACGATGCGTTGGATCCGCTGCGTAATTGAATGTAGGGGTCGTTGCTGTCCCACGTAAACGCCGATGTGACGTTGGTCGCCGCGCTGTCGCCCGTGTTGCAAACGCGCACGCCCACCGGGAAGATGTTTGGCCCACTGTTGACATTGTTGCTATCCAGGCCGACCACGTTCCAGGTAATCGGCGTGATCGACAATCCCGCCGCGGCCTGCACCGGCGCCGCCATGGCGAATATCGACGTGAGCAAAACAACAAGGGTGGTGACGACCATCAACCATCGGTTTTCGCGCATAACGGACCTCAAATGAACCGGAATATGAAATTGACCAAATACTGGCGTGTGGGAAGGGTGAAAAACTTCACGAATTTTACGCAATTTATTGGATTTTCACAAGGAATGCACGTTCCCGGCGCATACCAAATTTATTGCAATTTTATTACCAAGCCCTGTGCTTACGCATCCATTTCCCCCCGCAGAACCGTTACGGCCTGTCCGCCGATCAGCACGCGCTCACCTGCACAGGTCAGCAGCAGCTCGCCGCCGCGCGCCGAAGCCTGATACGCGCGCAGGCTGTCCTTGCCCAGTTTTTCCGCCCAGTAGGGCGCCAGCGCCGTGTGCGCCGAGCCGGTCACGGGGTCTTCATCCACC
>DAOUGY010000077.1:0-9932 GCA_034428975.1 Anaerolineaceae bacterium
GAGCTGGAAAACGCCTTGCGCCGGCTCTCAGAGTTGAACAAACTCAAGAACAACTTCGTGGCCAACATCTCGCACGAATTGCGCACCCCTCTCACCCACCTGAAAGGCTACCTGGAACTGCTCGTCACCGGCGACCTGGGCAATGTCAACGAGGACCAGCGCCATGCCCTCAAAGTCATGCAGCGCTCCGCCACCCGGTTGGAGCATCTGATTGAAGATCTGATACTCTTCAGTATGACCGAGAAAGGTCAGGTCAGCCTCGAAATTCGCGCATTTGACTTGCTGCACCTGGTTGACATTCTCAACGATTCGGCCAAAACCAAAGCCGCCGAACACAACTTGCAATTGCAGGTCATCGCTCCACAGCAATTGCCCCAGACTCTGGGCGACGAGGATAAAATTGCCTGGGTCATCATGCAATTGGTGGACAACGCGGTCAAGTTCACTCCTGCCGGCGGAACCATCACCCTGCGCATCGAGCAACAGGATACCCTTGCGAAGGTGTCCGTCAGCGACACCGGCATCGGCATCGCCCCCGAACGACTGGCGGAAATCTTTGAACCATTCCACCAACTGGACGGCTCCTCCACGCGGCGTTATGGCGGCACCGGTTTGGGACTCACGCTGGCCCGCAATATCATTGAAGCGCATGGTTCAAATCTGACCGTTCGTTCGCAACTCAATCAGGGCAGCCAATTTGAATTTGCATTGAGGATTCTAGATTACAGGTCCTAATGTATAATTAAATCCAAGATGAGCCAGCCGATCCCCATCCAAATCGAGCACTACGCGTCCATCAGCCAGATTATCCGGCGGACGGATGACTGGAGATCGGCTCTGGATGAAATCGTCCGTGTGGCCCGTCCCTATTTCATTTGCGACAATTTGGTGGTCTACCTCAGCGACCCGCAGCAGCGCAATCTGGAAGTGAGCTATGCGCGCGCCCTCGGCCGCGGCCAAAAAGCCGAAGCGGATGCCGCCTGGGGTGAAGAGCAGGCTCTGCGCATCTTCCGCAGTGGTGAAACCACCTGCATCAACCCCGAAAACCACTTGGAAGAAGATCGCCTCAAGCGCCCGTTTCTGCTGGGCGTCCCGCTGCTGCGCGGCGGGCGCAACCTGGGGGTGATCTGCTTCATCCGCTTTGGCGGGCCGGAATTTGACCCGCCGGCCATCCAATTTGCCGAAGAGATCGCCGCGCAAATGGCTCTGCTGGTACAGGTGCGCGGTCTGCACCAGCGTTGCGAAGCGCTGGAAGAGCAAACCCGCCTGGTGCAGGTGCAGGACAATTTCATCTCCACCATCACGCATGAATTGCGCAGCCCGCTCGGGTTTATCAAAGGCTACACCACCACCCTGCTTCGCCCGGACACACACTGGGACGCCCAAACCACCCGTGAATTCCTGGCAATTATTGACCATGAAACCGACCAGCTGGAAGAACTGATCGCCAACCTGCTGGATTCGGCCCGCCTGCAAAGCGGGCAATTGACCATGAATTTCGAGCCGACCCGCCTGGATACCGTGCTGCACGACGTCATCGCCCGCATTCAGGTGCGTCACCCCGGCGCCCAGGTGGAGATGCAATGCCCGCCTGGTTTGCCGCTCGTCTCCGGCGATTCCCGCCGGCTGGCGCAAGTGTTCGAAAACCTGCTGGTCAATGCCGTCAAATACGCCCCCGGCGCTCCCATCTTCCTGCGTTCGTCTGTGCAAGGCGAATTCGCCGTGGTGGACATCATCGACCAAGGGCCAGGCATTGACGAAGCCTATTTGCCCTATTTATTTGACCGTTTTTTCCGTGTACCGCGCAATTCACCCAACGTACACGGCACCGGCCTGGGGTTGTTCATCTGCAAGCAGATCATCCAGGCTCACCACGGAACCATCAATGTACACTCCATCCCGGGCGCCGGCACAACGTTCACCATTGCGCTGCCGGCACACGCCATGCAACTGGATGCGGATTAATCACACAGGAGGGAGATATGGGGAACCGGATTCTAGTCGTGGATGACGAACCCAACTATCGCCGGCTGCTGGAAGTCAACCTGGCGCCGGAAGGATTTGAAATCATCACCGCCAGCAACGGCGAAGAGGCGCTGGAATTGGTATCCAGTAAACGCCCCGACCTGGTGATTTTGGATGTGATGATGCCCGTTCTGGACGGCATCACCACCTGCGAACGCATCCGCCAGTTTTCCAACGTGCCCATCATCATGGTCACCGCCAAAGGCGAGGAGACCGACCGGGTGCGCGGCCTGAACATTGGGGCCGACGATTACATCGTCAAGCCCTACTCCGCAACCGAGCTGGTTGCTCGCGTGCGCGCCATCTTTCGCCGGGCACGTTCCATCTCGGAAGAAACCCAAACCCGTTTCTTCGTCCACGGCAATTTGCGCATCGATTTTGCCCGCGCCGAAGTATGGCGGGACGACAAGCCCATCTACCTTTCAGCCACCGAATACCGCCTGCTCATTCAGTTTGCGCACCGCGTCGGCCAGGTGATGACTGCGGAAGAATTATTAATGGCCGTATGGGGCAATCAGTACCGTGAAGACAAAGAAATTCTGTGGGTCAGCATCGCCCGCCTGCGCCAAAAGCTGGAAGACAACCCTCATTCGCCCACCCACATCGTCACCCGTTCCGGCCTGGGGTATCTCATGCCGCCCATTGAGCAGGACAATTCATAACACAAGAGGTTGGATTCATGGTTACCGAATTTAACGATCGCGGCAAATTTTTCACCAACGTCATTTCCAAAGACCCGGTGCAGGTGATCATCCAAACGACTCACCAGCGCATCATCGGTGAAGTGCATGTTCGCCGCGGCGAACGCCTGAAGGATGAACTCAACCAGCCGGATCAATTCATCGCCGTCACCAATGCCAGTGTGTTGAGGACCGACGGCAATGTTGAGCTTCAAACCAAGTTATTGCTGATCAGCTCTGCCCAAATCGTCTGGGTCATGCCGGCCAACGAAATCATGACTGCAGGTAAATCATGAACAACCCGGCCGTTTCGCCGCAACGCGCGCAAGATATCGCCCGGCTGAAAACGTTCCTGATTTCTCAATTGCAGCATGAACTGGAAGGAAAATCCATTCCGAATGAGGAACGCCGCGCCATCATTTAACAGGCGCTCACCAATCACTACCAGTCGCTCAAACTGACCCTGCCCAATGCCGTGCGCGACCAGATCTTCCATGAGATCTTGGATGAAATGGTTGGTTTCGGCCCGCTCCAACAGCTTCTGGATGACCCCGAAATCAGCGAGGTCATGGTCAACGGTCGCGATCGGGTGTATGTCGAACGCAAGGGCCGCCTGGTGAAAACCAATGTGGTGTTTGAAAGCGACGACCAGGTACTACGCATCATCGACCGGATCATCCTGCCGCTCGGCCGCCATATCGATGCCGATTCGCCCACGGTGGACGCCCGTTTGCCGGACGGATCGCGCGTCAACGCGGTGATCGGCCCCGTTGCCATCGACGGCCCCACCATCACCATCCGCAAGTTCCAAAAAGGCCGCCTGAGCGTGGAGCAGTTGATTGATTACGGCTCGCTGACGCGCAACATGGCCGATTTTATCCGGGCTTGCGTGGTGGCGCGCCTCAATATCGTCATTTCCGGCGGCACCGGTTCCGGTAAAACCACCCTGCTCAACGTCTTGTCTTCGTTCATTCCGGAAGACGAGCGCATCGTGACCATTGAAGATGCCGCCGAATTGCGCCTGCAGCAGGATCATATCGTGCGCATGGAAACCAAACCACCCGACATCGAAGGACGCAACGCCGTCACCATTCGCGATCTGGTGCGCAATTCACTGCGTATGCGCCCCGACCGCATCGTGGTGGGTGAGGTGCGCGGCGGCGAAGCCCTGGATATGCTGCAGGCGATGAATACCGGCCATGATGGATCGCTGACTACGCTGCACGCCAACTCGCCGCGCGACGCCCTATCGCGCCTGGAAACCATGTGCATGATGGCCGGCATGGACCTGCCCATTCGCGTGGTGCGCGAGCAGGTGGCCGCCGCCATTGATGTGATCATCCAGCAGTCCCGCCTCAAAGATGGCAGCCGCAAAGTCACGGCCATTACCGAGGTAGCCGGCATGGAAGGCGACACCATTGTGATGACCGACATCTTCCGGTTTGACCAGACCGGCATCAGCCCTGACGGCAAAGTGATCGGCGAACTCAAGCCCACCGGCATCCGCCCCATGTTTTCCACCAAACTGGATGCTGCCGGCTTCAAGCTGGGCCCCGAAGTGTTCGGCGCCAGCATTTCCGATATCCTCTCGCGCGGCCGGCGCTGACCCACCGCCCGCGGTGCTATAATACACGCAGGTAAGATCGATTCCTGCACCATCCAGGCGCCGTCCCGGCGTGGAAGGGGTTGACGATGAGCACAAACCAGCAAATGATCCGCATCCGCACCCGTAAATTGGGGCTGTTAATCACCGACGCCCGGCTGTCTGCCCATAAGGAGCCGGCCGATTGCGCCGACGCTCTGGGTATTCCACTGGAACAGTACCTGCGCTTTGAAAAGGGCGAGGAAGCCCTCTGTTTGCCCGAACTGGAAGCCCTGGCGTATTTCTTAAATGTTCCGTTGGAGCATTTCTGGGGACATCAATCGCTCACCGCTCAACCTGCCATCAAACCGCCCGAGCAGATTCAACGCCTGACCCAAATTCGCAACCGCATGATCGGCACCAGCCTGCGCATCACGCGCACCGGCAAGAACGTTCCCGTCAAAGACCTGGCCGACGCTTGCGGTCTGAGCGAAACCGATCTGCGCGCTTATGAGCAGGGCGAACGCGCGCTGCCGCTGCCCGTGCTGGAAGCCCTGGCGCGCGAACTGGATCTGCGCGTGGAATCGTTCTTCGACCAACACGGCCCGATCGGCGCCTGGCGCGCCCAGCAACAGGCCATGCAAAAATTCCTGGAATTATCCCCGGATATGCAGTCGTTTGTGTGCAAATCCGTCAACCGCCCCTATCTGGAGCTGGCGATGCGCCTGAGCGAGCTGAATGTGGACAAGCTGCGCTCCGTTGCCGAAGGTTTGCTCGAAATCACCTACTAACAGGAACCATTCGATGGAAACCCGCGATCTCGCCCAACGCGCCGGCGCGCTCTATCAGTCCGGTCAATACGCTCCGGCGGCTGACCTGTACCTGCAAGCTGCCGCGGCGGCAGAACGGACCGGTGACGCGCTGACAGCCGCTGAAATGCGCAACAATTGCAGTGTGGCCCGCCTGCAGGCCGGTGACGCTTCCGGCGCGCTGGAAGTGGCCGAAGGCACCGATGAAGTCTTCGCTGCAGCCGGCGATCTGCGCCGCCAGGCGATGGCGCTGGGCAATTGTGCCAGTGCGTTGGACGAGCTGAGAGAAACCGCCCGCGCAGAAACACGCTACCTTGCTGCCATTGACCTGTTTGAACGTTGCGGTGAGACGGAAATGCGCGCGCTGCTATTCAAGCGCCTATCGGCGCTGCAAATGCGCTCCGGCCGTCAGGTACAGGCCATGGCCTCCATGCAGTCCGCGCTGGACGGTGAAGCCAAACTCACGCCGCGCGAAAAACTGCTCAAGGGCTTGCTCGGCAAAGTCTTTCGCATGTTGGGCGGGCAATAACCTCCCGCCGTCGTCTATGCTTCATACCCCAACGCTCCGCCCGGCCAATCTGAAGGACCTGAATCCGCTGATCCAGATCATCGACGGTTCGGCGTATGTGCATCGCCACCTCGATTGGCGTCCCACGCTGGATTGGCTGGGATCACAACCGTTCTGGTTGATGGAGAACCGCGGGCGCATCATTGCCGCGCTGGCTATCCCGGTGGAACCGGTTGAGCCGTTGTGGATTCGCCTGTTTGTCGTCGCCCACTCAATGGACCCCGCTGAAGCCTTTCAAAGCCTGTTGGCCGCCGCCCTGCCCGCAGCGCAGCGCAGCGAAACGCCTGCCACCATCGCGGCGCTGGCCTTGCAGGATTGGATGCGCCTGACCCTCGAGCAGTGCGGCATCCCGCGCCGCCAGGATGTGATCGTATTGCGCTGGAACCCGCGCGAAGCCGCCCATCCCGTCCTGCCCGACGGTGTGCAAATCCGCTGGATGACCGTCTGGGACTTGCCCGAAGTGGCCGCCATCGATAATCAGGCCTTCGAAGACATCTGGCGCTGCTCGTTTCGCAGCATCGAAATGTCCTACGCCTCCGCCGATTACGCCACCGTCCTCACCCTGGATGGCAAAATCGCCGCCTTCCAAACCTCCGGCCAAACCCGTCAGGGTGCGCATTTGGCCCGTCTGGCGGTCGCGCCATCCCAACAGGGGCGTCATTTCGGCCGCCTGCTGGTGGAAGACCTGCTGGCTGAATATACCAGCCGCGGACTGGACCGCATTACCGTCAACACCCAGAGTGACAACCTCATCTCACAGACGCTGTATCGCAGCCTGGGATTTGAATTTACCGGCGAGCGTTTCCCCGTGCACACAAAACAAGTGGCTTGATCCCACCTTGGGATATTTTGTGGCAAAACAGATCATGATCTTTCCGATTCAGGAGGCCGTGTGAGCAAAAAAGCGGAAGTCAAAGCTCGGCGCAAACGCGCCGAACAGACCCGAAAGACCCTCCCGCGCGTGTTGGGAGGACTGGCCATTCTGTTGATCGTCGGCGTGGTGGCTGTGTTGGCCTGGCCTCAGGGGCCGGCTCGCCCCAACGCCAACGGAACCGCCGCGGGCGATCCCAACGCACCGGTGAAAGTGCAGGTCTTCTCCGATTATCAGTGACCGTACTGTAAACTGTTCTCGGAGGGAACAGAACAAGACATCATGAAGAAGTACGTCAAAACCCATCAGGTGTATTACGAATTTGTGCCTTTGGCCAATCTCGGTCCGGAGAGCCTCTCCACCGCCAAAGCTGCTTACTGCGCCAACGATCAGGGCAAGTTCTGGGAGTACACCGATATACTCTTTGCCAACCAGAACGGAGAAAATACCGGGTACTTCACCAACACTCGCCTGACGTCGTTCGCGCAAAGCCTGAATCTGGACGCTGCAGCGTTTAGCGCGTGCCTGACCAGCGACAAATATGATTCCAAACTGAACGAGAATCATGCCTACGCCACCGAAAACGGCATCATCGCCACCCCCATGTTCCTGGTCAACGGCACGGCCACGGACAGTGGTCAATTGGTGCAATTAATCGAAAGTGCATTGGCCAAGTAAACCAATGCTCAAACAAAGCCCGGTTTACAATGCCGGGCTTTTTTCATTTTGAGTCTGGAGTGAGCAGAGCATAATTGCAGCGAATTTGAAATGATTATATCTTCCGCAGTGTTTTATAATTCGCCACAGTAAAAGCTGCGTATCAAAAACAAATCGACAAATGGGGGAATTTTATGTCGAAAAAGAATATGATATTCCTTATTGCTATTCTGGCAATTGGTCTGCTGATCAGGGTCTTTCATCTGGGCTTTGAAGGTCTGTGGCTTGACGAAGCTTATACGGCCCGATTGGTTCAAAGTTCAACAGAAGGAATAATCAAAGGCGCGGCAGCCGACGTTTATCCCCCTTTCTTTTATTTATTTCTCCATTCCTGGACTCTCGTTTTTGGGGAATCGGAATTTTCATTACGTTTCCCCTCGGTCATATTTAGCCTTTTGACCATACTGGTTGCATGGAAGATGGGAGAAAAAAACCAGGAAGTTTCGGTAGGGTTTATTGCAGCAATCATGCTGACATTCTCACCTTTTTCAATACGCTATGCCCAGGAAGCAAGGGCTTATAGCCTCCTGGCTTTCACAATCGTCTCATCCTATCTCTTCATTCTCAATTTCATTCAATCACCCTCCAAAGTAAATTTTCTGGGATTTGTTCTGACCAGTTCAATTGCATTGTGGAGTCATAGCATTGCAGTGATTTTTGTAGGGCTTCAGGCCGCATGGGTTTTGCTTGAAAGTCTGCTATCCCGCAAGAAAGCGCCGTTCTATCTCCGCTTAGGGGCGGCATATATATCCGTTGGCTTGGTATACATGCCCTGGTTAAAGATTTTTCTAACTCAAGCAAAGAATGTTGGGAGTGGTGAATTTTGGTTGGGAAAACCAGGCTTTCTTCAAGCACTCGAATTTATATATTATGACGCAGGCTCAATTGTTGGATTCTTTATTCTAATTTTCTTCCTCACCCTCGCCGTCAAGTCTTCCCAAACACTATATATGCGAGGACTTTGGACTCTCGGAATACTAACCCCTTTGATTGTCTGGGGGATCTCACAATTCGTTCCGGTATTAACCATGCGGAATTTATTACCGGCTCTTCCCGCCGCGATTTTAATTGCAGCCAACGCGCTAAAGCGAATGCATTACAAACCTTTACAGCTTGCCTTATCGCTGGTCTTTATTGTTGGGTGTGCCAATACATTGCTCAGCTATTATTCCAATCCCCAGCGAGACCAATGGCGCGAAGCAGCCAAAGTGCTTCAAGCCAACATGAAACCAGGCGATGGGATTTCATATGATGTTGAATACGGAAGAGTAGGCATGGATTGGTATCTTAAAGGAGCAGGCATTACTGAAGATCCAAAACGCGTTTGGAAAGTGTTTTACCACGTGGACGAAGATCGCATTCGTTCGGGAATTAAGGACACAAGCAAGGTCTTTCAATTGTATGGAATTACCATCGTGGCGCCTGACTAAAATAGTAATCCGGTGAGCAAAAATAAAATGCCGCCAAATATAACGGCGGGAATAATCATTCCATTGCTCAACGATTATGGTTGTAGGGAAGGGCTTAATTTACCCACCCAGCCACGCGACCAGCGCCACGATCAGCGGCGTGATCACCAGCGCCGGCACAAAATTGCCAGTGCGGATCGGTTTGATCTCTAACAGGCTGCTGATGGCAATGCCCACCAGGATAATACCCCCCACCGCCGACATTTCCGTCATCATCGCCGGGGTCATAATGGCCTGCACCTGGGTGGCCAGCAAAGTGATGCCGCCCTGATAGGCCAGAATCACCAGCGCGGAAAAGGCCACCCCAACGCCCAGGCTGCTGGCAAACGCCAGCGCCCCAAAGCCATCCAGAATGGCTTTTACCGCCAATGTGGAATAGTTGCCCGTCAGGCCGTCCTCAATCGAGCCCAAGATGGCCATCGGGCCGATGCAGAAAATCAGCGAGGCCGTCAGAAACCCGCGGATGAAACGCTGCTGGCTTTCCGCTCCACCGTTGTTGAAGCGCGCTTCCAGCCAGGCCCCCAGATGGGTCAGCCCTTCCTCAATTTTCCACCACTCACCCAGCATCGCCCCGACCAACAACCCGCCCAATGGTAGGAGCGGATTTTCGGTCTTGAAAAACATTTGCACGCCGTAAGCCAGGGTGAACAGCCCCAGCCCGGCCACCACCGTTTTGCGCAGGTTCAGCGGCAGGCGTGAACCCAGAAACATCCCCAGAACACTGCCCACCAGTACCGTGGCAATGTTAATCAACGTACCGGTCAATTTAAGCCTCGTGTCGTGCCAGAGTGGGCCGGTCGCGGCCGGCTGCCTGATTTTCCCACAGTTCCATCACAAAGCATAGGGAAGACAGGCGATTGAGGTAGCGCAGCAACTCGTTGCTCTCCACTTCGCCGCGGGCATGCAATTCGGTCACCCGCCGCTCGGCGCGGCGAACCACGGCGCGCGCCTGATCCAGCGCCGCCGCGGGTACACTATCGCCCGGCACAATAAACTCACGGGGCATATTCACACGCTCGGTCAGCGCGTCAGTTTGCGTTTCCAGCCATTCCACCCGCGCTGCATCAATCTTACGGAACTGCGCCGCGGTGTCGGGCGGTGCGGCCACTTCGGCCATCAGCTGATACAAATCGCGCTGCACCTGCAAAATAGTATCCGTCAGGCCGGGCGCGCTGCACAGCGCGCGCGCCATACCCAGATGCGCCGTGGCT
>DAOUGY010000078.1:0-7885 GCA_034428975.1 Anaerolineaceae bacterium
CAAGAAGGACAGGGTCGGCGCCAGGTCCACCGCGCGCACGCCCACAACCGGGTCCTGATGGCGGATGTTGGGTCCCGCGGCGACAAAGGTGGCATGCATGTTGACACCGCTGCCAAAATCCACCGTTTCAGGCAGGTAGCCGTGCTGTCCGAAGAACTGCGAAAAGGCGATTGTCTTACCCGCGGTCGAGGCGTCAAACTGATAAGGCGGTTTGAGCACCACCACCACATCGCCGCTGCGGTTGGGGTGCAGCGAATCACTGCCATCCACGTTGCGCAGTTCTTCTTTCTTCATGATCTTTAGCACCACCTGCGCGCCGGGGTTGTCCGGGTCGGTCAGGTTGGCAAACGCATCGATGACCTGCTGGCGCACCGCCTCATACTGCGCAGGCGGCACAACACTGGCATTGTTGTTGATATAGATCTGCGCCGTCCCGCCCGCCACGCAGGCTTTGGCTTTGGCCTTGGTGGCGTCCCCCGCAATGCGGCAGTTGGAGATCGTTTCCGCCCCCATCAATCCGGCATCAAACAGCACCTTGCCGGCATTCACAGCCAGCCACTGCGCGCCAAATCCATGGTCCGACGTGGCGAACACGTTGGTATTTGCCCCCATCAGCGCACGGCCCAGCGCCAGTGTTTCATCGGCTTCAATGTACGCCTCGCGGATGTATTCTTCATACATCGGCGCCAGCGCGGCGTCATAGTACGGGTTGACCACGCCGTTCACTTCCGGCGCGATGGCCAGCGCCAGGAACTGGTGCTGGAACTCATCCGTCGTCGGGTTGCCCAGCATCAGCAGGTCGGGCTGGTACCCCAGGTCATTGAAGATGTAGTCGATATAGGCAAAGTGAGCTTCCTTCCACAACATGCCCTGCTCGACGTAAGTGCCGCTGTCGATGATGCCCGCCTCCAGCGGCGCATAATCCGCCGCCATGCTGGTCGGGAAGCTGGCATTCAGCGTTTCCGCAAAGGCCTTGGAGTCCGCGCAATCAAAAGTCCCCGCCGGGCACAGCGCGTTGAAGCTGGCATTGGCATAGGTGATCGAGGTAAAGTACACGCGGAACTTCGACAGGTCGGGGCTCAGCTCCATCAGCTTCATGTAGTACCCACCGGTTTGACCGGCCGGGTTGAGCAGCGCGATTTTGACATCCGCCCATTGACCCACTTCCAGGTTCGCCACCGCCTGAGCGCCATCTTTGGCCGCGGCGTTGGGCACCGCCAACATACGGTCGTAATTGACCTGCGCATCGTCGCTCGTATCATAAATGTACAGGTCGACCATATCGTTCGCCAGCGCCCCGGTATATCCGCCCAGGTCGAGAAGAGCTTCTTTGGCCGGGCTGAACGACATGGGCACATTTAACCATCCCGCGGCGTCCGCCAGCACAATTTGCTGGTACTGCACCCCAAAAGCGGCCGCCCCGGCGGGCTGTCCGTCCATGGCGTAGTTGAGTAGGATGCCGCGATTGGAGTAGAAGCTGCGGTAATCCACCACCGGACCTTGCAGCGGGGTGGTGAAATTGCGCGCGCCGGACCACTCAATCGCCGCCACTTTCTTGCCGGCGCGTTCGGCGGCATTGGCGATGGTATCCGCCTGTAAAATGCCGTTGGTGAAAGCCGCTGTGCGGTTGTTAAAGTTGCTCTCCCCGGTGCGGAAGAAGGTATTATTGGTCGATCCATGCTCGGCCGGGTAGGTGCCGGTCGCCAACGTATACCAACCTACCCCGGTGTTGGGTGGAAATGCCTGCACCAGGCCGTTTTCACCGGTGACCCCCGAGGCCATCATGGCGGCATAGGTGGGAAGCACGCCCTCCGCGGCATATTTTTCCATCAGGTCCGGGCGCATCCCGTCGGCGGCGAAAAAGATCGCTTTGGGGGTTGTGGTTGCTGCTTCAACCGCGGGAAGGTCCGCCGAACCGGTGATGGGCAAAAAAGCGGCTGCCAGCACCAGGGCCATGCCACAGCGCAGCAGCGCGTATAAAAAAGCCGGTTTTCTCTTTACAGACAATGGGTTCGAAGCCATCGTACACTCTCCCATTCGTGATACTGAAAGGATTGGATGTGCTTGCAGAAACCAAAAGGGGTCGAAAAATGCGCAAATAACCGCCTTTCTGCCGGTGGGGTGAATCAAAAAACCCCCGTGCCATTTGAAAATCCTGCTCCTGGCGGCCAGTGGATCCACAATGATTGTAGGGATGGGACGATGAATTGAATAGGAATCAGTCACCAACCAGGAAGTACCTTCGGCAGTCCAGCCGGCTGTTCACACAGCCCTGTAACTTTGCGCCCCCATCTTGCGGTGGGTTGACCTTTTCGAGGTTTCCTGACGTATCGAAAATCCTCTGCGAACCATCCATCCCGCGGTCTGGTTGATGTAAATTCAGTGTAGCCACTTTTCCAGGCGGATTCAAGTGGGCAGCACATCGCCCCGTGGGCGCATACGGCACCCATCCAGCCGCGACTCACCCGTGGCAATTGACGATTTTGCCTGGTTCGTGGTAATATGTAGCCTGCCACCCATCCATTGCATGGGCGGGTATTACTATGTGCCGAATTAGACGAGGAGCAGACTATCAGTACTACAAACTTTCGGGTAAATGAGATGATCCGGGTGCCGGAGGTTCGCCTTATCGGCCCCAACGGCGAAAACGTGGGCGTGGTGCCGATTGATCGTGCCCTGCAAATTGCCCGCGACGCCGAATTGGACCTGGTTGAGGTTGCCGCAGGCGCCGTTCCCCCGGTTTGCCGGGTGATGGACTTCGGCAAGTTCCTGTACGAGCGCACCAAGAAAGATCGTGAAGCTCGCAAGGCGCAGACCAAGATCGAGGTCAAGGAGATCCGCCTGCGCCCCAAAACCAACGAGCACCACCGCGGTTTCAAAACCCGCGATGCGCGCCGCTGGCTTTTGGAAGGCAACAAAGTGCGCGTCACCGTGCGCTTCCGCGGGCGTGAGATCACCTACCCCGAGCTGGCTCTTGAAGACCTCAAAGAAATCGCCGAGGAGCTTTCCGACATCGCCACGGTCGAGCAAATGCCCGCCCTGGAAGGCAAAGTGATGAGCATGGTTCTGGTGGCGTCCAAACCCGCCAAGAAAAAGGCTTCCGATACTCCGCAGGCAGCCGAAAGCTAATCCATTCACCCAATCCTCGTGAATTTCTGGTATAATACGCGTTCGCGTCTTCGAACCGCTGAAATTTTTACGAGAGGAGTGTATTGCAGTGCCACGCAAGCTGAAAGCAAGCAAGTTCAAGCTGAAAACCCATAAGGCGACTTCCAAGCGTTTTCGCCTGACCGGGTCGGGCACCCTGGTTCGCACCAAGGGCGGTAAAAGCCATCTGCGCCGCCGCACCTCGGACCGCACCAAGGCCCTGTTCACCGAGATGATCGTCGTCAAAGGCGAAAACATCATCAAGCGGGTTCTTCGTCTGGCCCCGCACATGAAGGATAAGGAATAATCCTTCCGGTCGTATCCGTTATTATTGCGGCTGCTGGGTGTTCGCAACGGGTGATTACCACCGGCGCCCAGGGGTTTGCAAAGGAGTATTGAAATGGCTCGTGTAAAGGGTGGACCGCAGGGTCACCTGCGTCACAAGAAAGTTTTAAAGCACAATAAGGGCTACTTCGGCTCGCGTCATCTCCTGTTCCGCCGGGCGAATGAAGCGCTGCTGAAGAGTCTGTGGTACGCCACTCGTGACCGCAAAATCCGCAAGCGCGACCTGCGCAAGTTGTGGATTACCCGCATCAATGCGGCGGCGCGGATCAACGGTCTCTCGTACAGCCGTCTGGTATTCGCCATGAAGAACGCCAACATCACGCTCAACCGCAAGATGCTGGCCGATCTGGCCGTGCGCGATCCCCAGGCGTTTGCAGCAGTCGTTTCGAAGGCGACCGCGGCCTGATCTCTCTCAGGAATCCGCAGCGGGATGGTGAACATTCACCATCCCGCTTTTTATTTGCTTCTCTATGCTAAAATGACGGTATGAGCACCATCACCATTCGTCACGTTTTTCCATCCGGCGCATGCCTTGAATTGGCCCTCGGCGACCTGACCCGCGAGCATGTGGATGCCATCGTCAATGCCGCCAACGACCACTTGCAGCACGGCGGCGGCGTGGCCGCCGCCATCGCCCGGCGCGGCGGTCCGCTCATCCAGCGCGAAAGCAACCGGTGGGTTCGTGAGCACGGCCCGGTCAGCCATGACCGGCCAGCGGTGACGGCAGCGGGCGACCTACCCTGCCGGTATGTCATCCACGCCGTCGGCCCGGTGTGGGGTTCCGGCGATGAAACAACCAAACTGGCCGCCGCCGTGCGCGGCAGCCTGCAAACCGCTGCCGAGTTGGGGCTGACTTCGATCGCCCTGCCGGCCATCTCCACCGGCATCTACGGCTTTCCACTGCCGCTGGCCGCAGAGATCATCCTGCAAACCATCACCGAATTCACGCGGCAAAATCCCACCATCGGGCTGCGCGTCATTCGCATCACCCTGTGGGATGAAGACGCCCTTCAGGTCTTTGAAAAAGCCTTTCAAACCCTTTTCCCCTCCCCCACTCAACTTCCATGATCACCTCCCCCCACAACCCGCACATCAAAACCATTCGCGCCCTGCTGTCGCGCCGCGCCGAACGGGAAGAAGCCGGCGCTTTTGTCGCCGAAGGCGTGCGCCTGTGCGAAGAAGGTCTGTTGGCCAACCTTCAACCACAGATTGTGCTGTACACCGCATTGACCTCCGCCCGCGGGCTGGAATTGGCCCGGCGCTTTGCCGATCGCGGTGCGCTGGTGGAAGAAGTCCCGCCGGCGCTGATGGATCAAATCACCGAAACCGAGGAATCGCAGGGCATTCTGGCCGTCTTTCCGTATCCCCGCCTGGAGTTACCCGATAATTTGAATTATATCGTGGTGGCCGACGCCCTGCGCGATCCGGGCAACCTGGGCACGCTGCTGCGCACAGCTTCCGCAGCCGGCGCGCAGGCGGTTCTGCTCACCCCCGGCACCACCGACGCCTTTTCACCCAAGGTGGTACGCTCCGCCATGGGCGCGCATTTCCGTCTGCCCATTCACTCCATGACCTGGGATCAGATCTCGCGCGTGTGCAAGCAGCGCGCCGAGCCGCTCCAGATCCTGGTGGCGGAAATGGAAAATGCCCGATCATGCTGGAGCATGGATCTGCGCATCCCGCTGGCGCTGGTGGTCGGCGGCGAAGCTGAAGGCGCCGGCTCCGATGCGCGCCGTGCCGCCGATGATCTGATTTGCATTCCCATGCCCGGTCGCAGTGAATCGCTGAACGCCGCCGTGGCCGCCGCCATTTTGATGTTTGAAATCGTTCGCCAGAGGTCCCAATGAAAATTCGTTCTGTCACCTGTTTTTATGACCCCGGTGCCGCGCATGCCCCGGCTGCACTCAAACGCTTGAGCAACCTGGCCCGCACCGCCGTCGACCGCTTTGCCGCCGCCGGATTTGAAGTGCAAACCACCCGCCTGGCGCTGCCTCCTTTCCCGCGCCTGATTCCGGGCTGCTGCGACGATAGCGCTGTGATTTTTGTACAGCAAATGGAAAAAAACGCCGCCGAATTGGGTTTTTCCTATATTTCATTTGGACCCGCCGTTCCCGAAGAGCCGCACGCTTATGAAGTTATCCCCCGTTTGCTTTCGGCTACGCGCAATTCGTTCTTCGGCGGCATCCTTGGCGACGCCCGCCGCGGTATCTCACTGCCTGCCGTGCGTGCCTGCGGTGAGGTGATCGCCGCCGCCGCCCCGATTGAGGAAGGCGGCTTTGCCAACCTGCGTTTTGCCGCGCTGGCCAACGTGCCGGCCTACGCCCCGTTCTTCCCTGCAGCCTACCACACCCCCGGCGACCCGCCCGCCTTTGCCCTCGCGCTGGAAGCCGCCGGTCTGGCGCAGGATGCGCTGCGCGGTGCCGCCACGCTCAATGAAGCACGGGAGCGCCTGCTGAACGCGCTGGAAAGTCATGCCGTCCGCCTGGAGCAGGTGGCTCGCTCGCTCGGGGAGGAATTCAACACCATCTTCCGCGGGCTGGATTTCTCGCTGGCGCCCTTCCCCACCCCCGAAGTCTCTTTGGGGGGCGCGATGGAGCTGCTCGGTCTGCCGTCCGTCGGCCTGTCCGGTTCACTGGCGGCCTCGGCTTTCCTGGCCGAAACGCTCGACCGCGGCAACTGGCTCAAGGTGGGCTTCAACGGCATGATGATGCCCGTGCTGGAAGATTCCGGCCTGGCGCAGCGCGCTGCGGAAGGCACACTGGGCATTCAGGAGCTGTTGACCTATTCCGCCGTATGCGGCACCGGGTTGGATACAGTACCGCTACCCGGCGACGCCACCCCGCAGCAATTATCCGCCGTGCTGCTGGACGTAGCCGCCCTGGCGGTGCGCCTGAACAAGCCGCTCACCGCCCGCCTGATGCCCATTCCCGGTAAAGCGGCCGGCGAGCCAACCGCGTTCTCCTTTGATTTCTTCGCCAACAGCCGTGTCATGCGCCTGCCCGCCGCACCGCTCTTTGGCCTGTTTGCCGGCAGCGAAACCTTCGACTTGCACCCCAGGGTCAGCCCCCCGCACGATTAAACCAATCACTCCGGTCAAAAATTCACCGCCTGCTCCGTGATATGGAGCAGGCGGTTCGGGTATAAATTGGTGCGTTGAAAAACTCAAGCCCGGTTGAACTGGGTATTGTACAGGTGAGTGTACAGCCCGTTGAGCGCCAGCAGCTCGTTATGCGTGCCGCGTTCCACAATCTGTCCGCGGTCCAGCACCAGAATCAAATCCGCCGCCAGAATCGTGCTCAACCGGTGCGCGATCACAATACTGGTGCGTCCAGCCATTACGCGCTTGAGTGCCTCTTGAATCAAAGCCTCCGATTCGCTATCCAGCGAGCTGGTGGCTTCGTCCAACACCAGAATGCGCGGATTTTTAAGGATGACACGCGCCAGCGCCAGGCGCTGTTTTTCACCGCCGCTTAAACGGTAGCCGCGTTCCCCCACCACCGTGTCATAGCCGTGCGGCAGATCGGCAATGAAGTGGTGGATATTGGCGGCGCGCGCCGCGGCCTCCAGCTCCGCCTGCGTGGCGTCCAGGCGCGCATAGAGCAGATTGGTGCGGATGGTGTCGTGGAACAAATGAGTCTCCTGCGTCACCATACCGATCTGGGCATTGAGCGAGTCCAGCGTCACCTGGCGCAGATCATGCCCGTCCAGCGTGATGCGCCCGCGTATGGGATCGTACAGGCGGGGAATCAGGTAGGTCAGCGTGGTCTTCCCCGCGCCGCTCGGTCCCACCAGCGCCACCAACTGCCCGGACTCTGCCCGAAACGAAATGTCCACCAGCGCCTCATGCCGCGCCTGGGACGTCGCTCCGGGCTCTTCTTCCGGCGCTTCATCCGCCGGTGCGTCACCGCTCAAAGCCGCGGTGACCGAATCCATTGCGCCCGGGCGGTAGACCGCGCTCAATCCCCGCATTTGCTCGGTTTCGTATTGGAATGAGACGCCCTCAAACACAAGTTCGCCCGCCACATCCCCCAACCGAACCGCCTCCGGTGCGTCAGAAATCTCCACCGGCAGGTCGATCACCTCAAACACGCGCTCAAAACTGACCATCGAAGTGGCAAAATCGACCGGCGCGTTGGAAAGCTGCTGTAAAGCGCCGTACAAGTTGTTCATGTAGGACACAAACGCCACGATCGTGCCAATGGTAAAGGCGCCGCGAATCACCAGATAACCACCAATGCCGTACACCAACGCCAACCCCACCGCGCTCAGCAAACCAATGGAGGTCATCAGAATGGGTCGCCACACCGCCCGGCGAATGCCCAGGTCGCGCACTTCTTCGGCGCGGGTTTCAAATCGCGCAATCTCCTCGCCGCGCCGGCCAAACAGTTTCACC
>DAOUGY010000079.1:0-14690 GCA_034428975.1 Anaerolineaceae bacterium
GTGGCGTCACCTTCCATGCTGGGGTTGGTGGCCAGAATGACCTCACGCACCCCGCCGCCGCGCACGCGTTCGATCAGCGGGCGAATCTTCAAGTCCTCGGGGCCGATGCCCTCCACCGGCGAAAGCACGCCGTGCAGCACATGGTAGCGCCCCAGAAAGCCGCCGGTGCGCTCCAACGCGAGCACGTCCAGCGGCTCTTCCACCACGCACAGCAAGCTGCGATCGCGCTGATCGCTGGCGCAGATTTCACAAATTTCCTGCCCGGCCAGGGTGATGTTGAAACATTCGCGGCACATGCCGGTGGACGTCTTCAGGCCGTTCAGCGCCTGGGCCAGTTGCAGCGCGACCTCGTCCGAGGCGCGCAACAGGTAAAACGCCAGGCGCGAGGCGGTTTTGGGGCCAATGCCCGGCAGCCGCTCGAAGGCCACAATCAGGTTCTGGACGGGTTCGGGAAGGACAGGCATGTCGGATTAGAAACCGAAACCGCTCAGGCCGGCTGAAAGCGGGCCCATGCGTTCCTGTGAGAGCTGGCGCGACTGATCGAGCGCCATGTTGACCGCGCTGAGGATCAGGTCCTGCAGCATTTCGGCATCGGCGTCCTTAAGCAATTCGGGGTCGATTTCCACCGATTTGCACTGCTGATCGCCGGTCATGACCACCTTGACCGCGCCGCCGCCGACGCTGGCGGTGACCGTATCGATGGCGAGTTGAGCCTGCACGGCGGCCATCTGCTCCTGCATTTTGCGCAGTTGGCCCATCATGCCGCCGCCCATACCGCCGCCACCCGCGGGTCGATTAAATCCTTTGGCCATTGTACACTCTCCTTATCCAAGAAAATTCGTTAATCGCGATCCACAATCTTGCCACCCAGTCCGAGGGCTGTGTTGACCATGCTGTCGCCTTCGATTTTGGCGTCGCCGCCGGCACCGCGCCCGACGACGACAGTGCAGGTGATCGGCAGGTCGATGCCGGTTACCTGCTGAATGACCTGACGGATGACCGACAGGTTTTCGTCCGTATCCATTTTGGATTTGAGCATGTCGCTGGCAAACGCGAGCACCAGCACGCCGTCGCGCACGTTGACCGCCTTGCACGAATTGAGCAGCGCTTCGGTTTGCATGCGGGCGGATTTCACACCCGCGCGAATTTTACCCCAGTTTTGCTGGATGGTTTGCTGCGCGCTCGCGGGCGCATCGATGTCGGCTGTGGTTGGCGAGGTTGCCGGGGTGGGGGGGGTGCCGGCAGCAGGTTGACGGGGTTCGACCGGCGCCGGTCGGGGGACGGGCTGGGCTTGCAGTTGGGGCTCGCGGCGCGCCGGGGGAACTGCGGCGGGTGGTGATGCGGCTGCCGGAACCGAGGTGGGCTGGGGGTCTTCCAGCGCCTGCGCCAGAGCCATTTCCAGCAGCAGGCCGGGCTGCCAACCGCCGCGTGTATCCACGGCGGCTTCGTTGAATAGTTTGAGCGTGCGCAGCAGCATGGCGGTGTCCAGCGCGGCGGCCTGACGGTTCATCACCGCCAGAATTTCGGGCGTGGCGTCCACCTGATCGGTGCTGCCCAGTTGCAGCAGCATCAGGCTGCGCAGATAATCGACCATTTGACGGGCGAACTGGCGCGGGTCGCTGCCGCCGTCCAGCGCCTGGTGAATGCTGTCCAGCCCGCGGCCCACCTGGCGCTGCACCAGGGCATCCACCAGGTCGACCACCGATTGGCTGGCGGCGGTGCCCAGTATGGTTTGCGCCAGCGCCAGGGTGATGGTCTGGCCGGTGGAGGCAAGCTGGTCGAGCAGGGAAATGGCGTCGCGCAGGCTGCCGGTGGACTGGCGCGCGATCAGCGTGAGGGCCTCGTTTTCCACCTTCAGGCCTTCGCTTTCGGCCATGTCGCTCAACCGGCGCGTGATTTCGGCCAGCGGGATGCGGCGAAACTCATGCCACTGGCAGCGAGACAGCACCGTGGCGGGGATTTTATGCACTTCGGTGGTGGCTAAAATGAAAATGGCATGGGGGGGCGGTTCTTCCAGCGTTTTGAGCAGCGCGTTGAAGGCTGCCGTGGACAGCATGTGCACTTCGTCGATGATGTAGACTTTGAAACGTCCCTGCGACGGGGAGAAGTTGATTTTGTCGCGCAGGTCGCGCACATCGTCCACGCTGGTGTTGGAAGCGGCATCGATTTCGATCAGGTCCAAGAACCGATTCTCGTTGACGGCCACGCAGTGCTCGCACTCGTTGCACGGGCGCTTATCCAGGTTTTCCGCCAGGCAGTTGACCGCCTTGGCCAGCAAGCGCGCGGTGGTGGTTTTGCCGGTGCCGCGCGGGCCGGCGAACAGATAGGCGTGCGCCACACGGTCGCTGCGGATGGCGTTTTGCAGCGTGCGTACCACGTGTTCCTGGGCGACGACCTCATCCCACAGGTGCGGCCGCCATTTGCGATAGAGGGCTTGCGACATGCCGGTTTCCGTCCTTTGATTAAGATACGTTCTCAGGCCCGCTTCAACAGGGCTTCCCATTCGGCTTCGGGCAGCAGCGCGCGGCGCTGCAGAGCCGGAGAGGGAGCCTGTACATTGTAACTTAATATTTGCCGGTTGAGCCGGCGAACAGCCTGCCCGAAGGCCGCGCGCAAGGCGGCGCGGGCGGGGTCGTCCGGCAAACCGGCCAATGCGCGGCGGGTGTCACGGCGCAGATCCTCCAACGCAGAGTCGATCTCTTTGCTGCGCTCCAGCCAGGCAGGCGTCAATTGGTTGCTGTGCAGCAGGGAATAGGCCATGCGCTGATCTTCCGGCACCAGGTCGAGATCGTCCAGGCGCAGCGGCCGGCCCCGCCCGGGCAGGTTGTCCAATTCACCGGCCTGCATGGCGGTTTGGATCTTGTCCTCGGCGATGCGCTGCCATATGCTCACGGCGGGCCTGCCTAGGGGATGAGATACTCGGCCCGCAAATTGCCGGCCGAATCATAAAGGCGGGCAGTCTCGCCATGCCGCCAGACGGCCTGGGATTGCCCCCAGAACAGCTCGGTGGAGCTTTTTTGCACGCCCGGGCGGGAATAAACGCGAATTTCGGCGTCTTTCAACAGGCGCAAGTCCTGAAACGTGTAAACGAGGCCGTCCTCGTCTTTCAGCGTCCAGTTGAGCAGCGAGAGTTCGTGCTCCCCCTGGCGTTGAATGCGCACCACTTCGGTGGGCAGATCGCCTACGCCGATGATGATGTTGATCTTCACGACGGGTTCATCCAATGGGGGCAGGGTGGCCTGGGCGGTGGGCGCGGCGCTGGGCAGCGATTGCGGTGAGCTGGCGGGCGCGGAGCGCGCCTGTTCCCAGAAGAGCAGCACGAGCAGCACCGTCACCGCCGAAACCACAACGTTGATCAGGAGATAGGGTACCAATCGTTTCCAGTGGATCATCAGCAACTCCCTGACAGAATCATAGCACAGTTTTGGGGTAGAATGAGGGCAAAGGTGGCCATGCTGATACTGATCGATGGACATAATTTAATTCCCAAGGCCGGGCTGCGTTTGACCGCTCTGGACGACGAGCAGGCGCTGGTGGAGCGGCTGCAAATCTACCATCAGGTGCATCAATCGCCGCTGGAGGTCTTTTTTGACCGGGCGCAGGCCGGGCGCGCCGGAACGCGCAAGATCGGCACGGTCACGGCGCACTTTGTAGCCAGCGGACGCACGGCGGATGAGGCCATTGTGCAGCGCCTGAGGGCGCTGGGCAAAGCCGCCCGTCAGGCGCGCGTGGTCAGCTCGGACCGGCGCGTGCAGAACGAAGCCCGTGCCCTGGGCGCGGTGGTGACGCGTTCGGAGGACTTTGCGCGGGAGATGATCGAGGCGCAGGAAGCCGCCTGGTCGGCGCCGGAAGCCGGCGAGCGGGGCGGCATGCCCGCGGATGAACTGGCGGAATGGCTGCGCCTGTTCGGACGCGACGAACATTAAGCGAACTCTTAATTGAAATTAATGCAAATAGGATAATATTGGTGTATATTATCCACAAGACACCGAAACACTTATCGGTACACACGGTGTTGAGCCACCCACTGCAAGCATCAGCCTGTCCCCCCCAGGTTGACATCCATCACTGGAGCAGGTTACGGTGGTTTCCCTCCCTGAGGATCGCCTGGCATGTCCCCCCCATGCCAGGCGATCACGTTTTTTAACGAATTTGAAACTTGACAGTCCCTGCTTTTTCTTGATAATGAAGGACAGACGCCCGCATTCCAACCCAACCAACAGGAGCTGCAATGAAGAAACTGTGGTGGCTGCCCGTTTTGTTTTTGATAGTATCCACATTGGCCTGCCGTATCAATTTGGGCGGCGGTGAACCACCCCAGGCAACGGTGGCTGCCGCCGAGATTTCACCGCTGCCGCCGGTGGCCAGCGAACTTCCGCCTACGGCTGAAGAGACGGCCTTGCCCACCCTGCCCCCGCTGGTGACACCGGCGGCGGTTGAAACGCAAGCGTCTGCCGAAACGGCGTTGCCCACGCTGCCGCCGCTGGCCACAGCCACAGCCACCGAACCGCCCCTGCCGACGGCCACCGCGACGGCCACCGAGCCGGCCTGCCCGGCCTACTACACTGAGGAGTTTGACGGTCAGACCGATTGCTGGGACACGCAAGAGCCGTTTATTTTGACGTCCATCGCCGAACCGAAGAAGGTGAGCATTTACGATGGCGACGGCCGGCTGCACTTCCAGTACAAGAACAATCAGGAAATGTACAACTACGTTTTCAATGCCAACTGGAATTACCCGGATGTGATTCTGGAAGCCAACGTGATCAACTTGAAGGGCAGCACCCGCCAGAACGGCATTGCGTTGATTTGCCATGTGAATAAAGAAGGCTGGTATGAACTGCGTGCCAGCAGCGACGGACGGTATATCGTCTACAAGTTTGATATCGCCCTCAAACAGGCCGGCAAGAACCCGTACGGCAGCCCGCTGGCGGAAGGCGCAACGGCCAAGATCAGCACGGGCTATGACCGCGTCAATACCCTGCGCTGGGAGTGCGTGGGGAATACGCTGACCTTTAGCGCCAACGGCAGTCAGGTGTGGCACAAGGATTTCAAAGAAATGCGCACCGGCGGCGCTGTGGGGGTGGGCGTGACGACATTTAAGGACTACTTCCCCGTACTGGTGGATTTCGAGTCGGTTTCAATCATCGAACCGTAAGATGAAAGGGACCAGTGGACAGTGGCCAGTAACCAGTGGCCTGGGGAGAATAGAAAGAGGATAAAAAACGGTTGCCTATGAGACCGGGACCGGCGCCGATGGCGGCGCCGGTTTTGTTTGTCCTGCTGACGGAAGTCGCCGTGGACCCGGTTTCGGCGCAATAAAAAAACCGGCAGGGATTGCCTGCCGGTGATGGTTGGGTGGGAGAATGCGGGATTACGGCTTGGGGTTGGCCCAGTAGCTCATCTTGTCAACGTAGATGGTAAAGCCGTTCTCCGAATCGGGGTTGACGAACGCACCAAAGTATCCCTTGGTGAACTGCGTATCTTTCACTTCGCCGACCAATTCGCCGTTGACGTACATCAACAGGCGGCTGCCGAGTGCCATGACGCCCACGCGGTTGGATTTGCCCTCGCCGGTTTGAATGGCGCTGGAGGCTTTCCAATTGCTCAGCATGGTGAACTTGCCCTTGGGGGTGACGGTGCCGTCCCACTTCCACAGCGCAAATTTTCCATCGCACGAAACGGCGAACAGGTAACCCGATTCTGGCTTATCAAAGACCGGGATGCGGAAGATGATGCCATAATTGTCACCGGCCACGCACTTGCCCGGCTCCACCGTCATTTCCACATAGATATCGGCCAGTTCCTGCGAATAGGGCAGCCGCCAGCCGGGATCCTTGGTCAGACCCTTGAGTGCCATCTTGCCATCGGCAAAGCGTACGCTGGTGAAGTCATTGGCGCCGGTCGGCCAGGTCCAGGCGATTTCGCTGTCCATCTCATCCGTGGCGGTGGCTTTGCCCAGCTTGGTGGCCGGGTCGCCGGCAGGCGGAGTGAGCGTGGGGCCGCTGGTGGCGGTGGGTGCCTGGGTGGCGGCCGCCGTAGCCTGTTGGGTGGCCTGCTCGCTGGGCGCAGCGGTTTCGGTCGGCGCGCTGGTCGGCTCCGCGGTGGGCGTGGCGCTGGGGGCGAGGGTGGCGGTGGGCTCAGCCGTGGGCTCCACCGTGGCAACCGTGGGCAGGGCCTTGGTCGGCTCTTTGGTGGGCGGCAGCGGCTGGGTGGGGTAGCTGGTCAGAATGGAGGCCACCTTGGTGGCCAGCTCGCTGTCCGAGCCGGCCGGCGCGCTCGTGCCGCAGGCAGCCAGCACGAAGGCCAGGATCAACAGTGGGGTGAGGACGGTCAATGTCTTTTTCATAATCGCTCCTGAAGGTGCACCTCCTAATCGGTTTAGGATAGGTGACAATATAAAGACGCTGCGGGCCGGGTGAAAGTTCCGGTCAGGCTTTGTAGCCGATCTTGCGCAGGAAATCCTTGCGCCAGGCAATATCCTTTTCGGATTCGACGCCCTTGGGCTTCTGGCCTTCGATGATGCCCAGGATGCCGCGCCCTTCGCCGTTGTCGGCAATGATCACCTCGGTGGCGTTGGCCGTGGCGCAGAAGATGCTGCACACCTCGGGAATCATCTTGACGGCGTTGAGCACGTTGATCGGGTAGAATCCCTCGCCGAGGAAGAGGATGAACGAATGACCAGCGCCGATGGCCAGGGCGTTTTTCACCGCCAGCTCTTCCAGCGCGGGGTCGCTGCCGGAATGACGCACCAGGCACAGGCCCGAGGCTTCGCAAAAGGCCAGGCCAAAGCGAATGCCGGGCACGGTGTTGACCAGTGCTTCGTGGATGTCCTCGATGGTCTTAATGAAATGCGACTGACCGAGGATGAAGTTCATCTCTTCCGGCTTTTCAATGCGCACGCTTGTCAGTTCCATTGAGCTGCTCCTGATGAACGAGTTCTTGCCTAATTGTACCCGTGGGGCCTGAAAAAGCAATCCGGGCGGGCGGCGATTCCCTGAAATGAGGTTGCAACCTGCGTGCCAGGATACAGGCGACCCGGCGCAACAGGGCAAGTTGCGGTACAATAAGGCACATTTCTGGAAAGGATCTCCCGCGCTTTGTTCGAACTCGTTTTCCTCGGCACCTCCGCATCCGCCCCGTCACCGCGCCGCAACCTGCCGGCGTTGGTGGTTAAACACGATGAGTATCGTTTCCTGGTGGATTGCGGCGAGGGTACCCAGCGGCAGATCCTGCAATCGGGCATCGGCTTCAAACGGCTGAACAATATTCTCATCACGCACGGCCACCTGGATCACATCCTCGGATTGGCCGGGCTGCTGTCCACTTTCATGCGCTGGGAGACCATCGAAGATCTGACGCTGTACGGCAGCCGCTCCTCACTGGAGCGCATTCACGATTTGCTGTACGGCGTGGTGCTGCGCGGCGCCACACCCCCCATGCCGGTGCAACTGCGCACCATCAGCGGGCGGCAGCGATTTTTCGAGACGGAATCGCTGACGGTGTCGTGCTTTCCGGTGGTGCACCGCGGCTCTGACAGCCTGGGCTACCTGTTCGAAGAACCCGGACGACGGCCGTTTCTGCCGGAAAAAGCCGAGGCACTGGCCATTCCGCCGGGACCCTGGCGCCGCGACCTGGTGGCCGGGCAGAGTGTGACGTTGCCCGACGGGCGCACCATCTCTCCTGACGAGGTATTGGGCGAATTCCGCCCGGGCACGCGCCTGGTGGTGGTGGGCGACACCGGCGAGACCGATTCACTGGTGGAAGTGTGCCGCGGCGCAGACGCGCTGGTGATCGAATCGACCTACCTGAATGAAGAGGCCGACATGGCGCGCCAGTTTGGGCATCTGACGGCGCAGCGCGCCGCCGAGCTGGCCTTGCGCGCCGGGGTGGGGCAGTTGATCCTCACGCACCTGTCACGCCGCTACCGCGACAAAGACGTGCAAAACGAAGCCCAGGCGGCCTTCGCCAATGTGAAGGTGGCGCGCGATTTCGACACATTCTCCATCCGCCGCGCTGGCGAAGGCGACGAAAGCTGATCGCCGCGCGGTGGATTGAAATTCCCCTTCAGACGTGTTAATATCAAATCAGGCGCAGGGATGCGCCGCAAGCGGCTGCGCAGTTTGAGCCGTTCCACACAATCCTCTCATCCTCAGCGGGTACGACTGCGGCGGCTGGTTGAAAAATGACAGCCGTTTTTTTGCGTGGTAAAGGAGGACGAGATGCGGTTATCCACATTCTTAACCATCAAAGGCCTGATTGCTCTTGCGTTTGGCATTGCGCTGGTGGTGGTGCCGGCCGAGGTAGGCAATCTGTACAGCATGACGATGAACGATGTGGCCCTGTACCTGGCCAATTTTCTGGGCGGCATGATGATCTGCGTGGGCATGGCCTGCCTGCTCTTTCGCCGCATGGAAGGCGACGCCGCCCGCGCGCTGACCCTCTCGTTTTTTGTGGGCGATGCCGTGGCCTGCCTGGCCGGATTGGTGTACCAGTTCAAGCCTGTGGCGACCAACGCCGGCTGGGTAAATGTGGCGATCTTTGGCCTGCTGGCGATTGGGCTGGCGTATTATCGCTTTGTGCGATATGCGCGGTAGAATCGTGAGCGAATCGGGTTAACTGGCCGCAGCCGCGGCCAGTTTTTATGCCCATCATGCCCCCGTTTTATTGCCCCAATCAATTGACATGAACACGGGGTTGTGATACACTACGCGATTGTAAGACAATCAAATAGCCCCCAACGGCACTCTTATCCAGAGAGGTGGAGGGACCGGCCCTGTGAAACCTCGGCAACCTGATCTAACCGATCAAGGTGCCAACTCCGTCAGAAGGATGTTCTGGTAGATGAGAGGGCAGCCGCATTCGATTGCCCCTCGAACATGATCCGGAAGGGGCAATTTCTATTTTTTTTCAGGAGGATCACTCAATGACCAACACGTTTATGAATTCCGCCCACTACCTGTTCACCTCTGAATCGGTAACCGAGGGCCACCCCGACAAGCTGTGCGATCAGGTCTCGGATGCGGTGCTGGATGCCTGCCTGGCGCAGGACCCCACCTCGCGTGTGGCGTGCGAAACGGCCACCAAGACCGGTTTCGTCATGCTGATGGGCGAGATCACCACCCGCGCCAACATCAACTTCGACGAATTGGTCCGCAACGTGGTGCGTGGCATTGGCTACGACGACAGCTCGAAGGGCTTCGACGGCACGACCTGCGCAGTGCAGGTGGCGATCGCCAAGCAATCGGGCGACATTGCCATGGGTGTGGACAAGGCTTTGGAAGCCAAAGCGGGCGAAATCAGCGACGCTGAAATCGAATCGATCGGCGCCGGCGATCAGGGTATGATGTTCGGTTATGCCTGCAACGAAACCCCCACGCTGATGCCCATGCCCATCTATCTGGCGCACAAGCTCACCCGCCGCCTGGCGGAAGTGCGCAAATCGGGCGCCCTGCCCTGGCTGCGCCCGGACGGCAAGAGCCAGGTGACGGTGGAATACCAGCACGGCAAGCCGGTGCGCGTGGACACGGTGCTGATCAGCACGCAGCACGGCCCGGAAGTGTCGCATGCCGAAATTGAAGAAGCGGTGATGGAGCATGTCATCACCCCCGTCATTTCGGACGGCCTGATGGACGCCAAAACCAAGGTGTTTGTCAACCCGACCGGCCGCTTTGTGATTGGCGGTCCGATGGGCGATGCGGGCGTGACCGGCCGCAAGATCATCGTCGATACCTACGGCGGCATGGGCCGGCACGGCGGCGGCGCTTTCTCGGGTAAGGACCCGACGAAGGTGGACCGCTCGGCGGCGTATGCGGCGCGCTGGGTGGCCAAGAATGTGGTGGCGGCCGGTTTGGCCGACCGCTGCGAGGTGCAGGTGGCCTACGCCATTGGCGTGGCGCACCCGATGAGCATCAACATCGAAACCTTCGGCACCGGCAAGATTGATGACGACAAGATCGCCAGACTGATCGCAGAAAACTTCGACCTGCGCCCGGGCGCGATCATCCGCGACCTGGATCTGCGCCGCCCGATCTACCAGAATGTGGCCGCCTACGGGCACTTTGGTCGCGACGATCTGGACCTGAGCTGGGAACGCACCAACAAGGCCGAAAAGCTGCGCAAGGCTGCCGGTCTGTAATTTGACCCGATTGAACAATACGGGCGGTGGATTTTCCACCGCCCGTTTGATTTAAGGGGTCCTCGCTAGGCGCCGTCGTCGGCGGGCGGTGCGATGCCGCCGCTGTCCAGCACTTCGCGCACCTGCGAGCTGCTTTGCGGCGGACCGATGATGCCTTTTTCTTCCATGCGGTCGATCAGGCGGGCGGCGCGGGTGTAGCCGATGCGCATGCGGCGCTGCAGCATGGAGACCGACGCGCGGCCCTCTTTGCGCACCAGATCGATGCAGTCGTCCAGAAGGGGGTCTTCTTCGCGGCCGTGCCCGTCGGTGAACAGGGAAGGCTGCACCATCGGGCCGCCGGCGGCCATCGGCGATACCGGCACGGCGCCGCCGGGTTGGCCGGAGGTGATCTGCGCGGCCAGCACGCGCCAGGTGTCCACCAGGCGCTGGATTTCGGGGTCGGAAACGTATACACCCTGCAGACGGGCAGGCGCGGGTGCATCCGGCGATTGGAAGAGCATATCGCCGCGGCCCAGCAGGCGCTCGGCGCCGGGCTGGTCGAGGATGACGCGCGAATCGACGTTGGAGGCCACGGCGAAGGCGATGCGCGCCGGCAGGTTGGCTTTGATCAGGCCGGTGAGCACGTCGACCGAGGGGCGCTGCGTGGCAATGACCAGATGGATGCCGGTGGCGCGCGCCAGTTGCGCCAGGCGCGTAATGCTGCGCTCGGTCTCGTCGGGGGCTTGCATCATCAGGTCGGCCAGCTCGTCAATCACCACCACCAGATAGGGCAACCGTTGCGGCTGCTTGAGGTTGTATTCCTGAATGTTGCGAATGCCCAACTGCGCGAAGCGGTGATAGCGGGCGTCCATCTCGCGAATGATCCACTGCAGGGCGTTGACGACCTGTTCGGCTTCGACCACCACCGGCGCCAACAGGTGGGGGATGCCGTTGTAACCAGTCAGTTCCACGCGTTTGGTGTCCACCATCAGCAGGCGCAGGTCGGCGGGGGTGTTGTTAAGCAGCAGGCAGGAGAGGATGGCGTTGACGCACACCGATTTGCCCGAACCGGTGGTGCCGGCGATGAGCAAATGCGGCAGCGCGGCCAGGTCGATGACAGCCGGTTTGCCGGCCACGTCTTTGCCCAGGGCAAAGCGCAGCGGCGATTTCTTGCGCGTAAAGGCTTCGGATTCCATCACCTCGCGCAGGGCCACGCGCGATACTTCGCTGTTGGGCACTTCAATGCCGACATAATTGCGGCCGGGCACCGGAGCCTGAATGCGGATGCGCGGCGAGGCCAGGGCCAGCGCCAGATCGTCGGCCAGCGAGACGATTTTGCCGACGCGCACGCGCATTTTGCCCTGCCGGGTGTCCACCAGGTCGGGTTCCAGGCCAAATTGGGTGACGGTTGGGCCGTGATGAATCTCAACCACACGGCCGGGCGCGCCAAAGGCGGCCAGGGTCTCTTCAATAACGCGGGCGCGCTCCTGATTGACGTTGGTTTGCACGGCTTCGGGCAGGGCGGGGTCGAGGATGGCTTCGACGGGCGGCAGGGTCCAATCCAGTTGTGCCTGCGGGGCGGTGAGGTCGGGAAGGTTGGCGCCGGAGGGTACCTGGCTTGCAGCGGAAGGCGCGGCAGTGCCGGCCGGCGTGGTTTCGACCGGCGAGGCGGGTGCGGAACCCGTGGACCGCCCGCGGCCTGCCGCGCCGCGCTGGGGCAGCGGATTGAAGTCGGAGGGCAGTTGCGAGAGGATACCCGGCTGAGCGGGGGGGGCGGCGGTCTGCGGCGCGGTTTCAATCGGTTTGGCGGCGCGGGATTGCGCGGCGGCCTGATTGAGGCGGCGGAACAGGTCGGGCAGGGACAGGTCGAGGATGAGAATGATTGCGATCAGCAGCCATGCGGCCACCACGATATATCCGCCCACCACGCCGAAGGCACCGGTGAACAGGCGTTCAAACGCGCCGCCCAGATAGCCACCGCCGCTGCCCGCTGCGGCGATTTCCCACCCACCGCCGGACAGGAAGTGCATGAGAGTGAGCAGCGCGAGGAAGAGCAGCACCACGCCGGTCAGGCGTTCAACGGAGAGCATGGGCAGGCGATCGACATTGCGCAGGATCAGCCACAGACCGAGAGCCAGCAGCGCCAGGGGCAGTACAAATGCGCCCCAACCTGCCACGGTGTACAGGGTGTTGACCAGCCAGCCGGTGAGGGGGGAGTTGCGCGAGGAGAGCAGGCTGAGCAGGGTAATCAGCCCGACCAGCGCCAGCACGACACCGAGGATGTCCATCTTGCGCTCGGGCGAAATGGGCTTCCATTGGAATTTGGGGCGCGGTTGGACGGGTTTGTGCTTGCGTTCCGCCGGTTTGCGCGCCGGGGCGTGCGTGGGTTGGGCCGTTTTCCGGGCGGGGGTGCCTGCCCGGGGGGCGGCGCGGGTGGGGCCGGGTTTTGCCCGGCGCGTGGGGGTCTTGGCCAAAGCCGTTTCTCCTCGTGCCGAAAGGTTGTTCTAATTATAGCACAGGGGGGAAGGTGAATTAGCGGAGAGGGGAACGAACAGAGCTCAGAGAACCACAGAGAAGATGAAAAGAGGGTTTTCCTCGGATGACACGGAAAAACCGGATGTACTGTTGCTTTGCGGGAGTGCAGATGGGGCCGGGACGGCAACGGCTCGCTCCCCCGCGCCTTCTCACAGGGGGACGATCCGCAGGCGGTTAGTCGAGCGTCCCGGTACGAAAACCGGGAAGTTTGGCCAGCACCTGGCGGGTGGTCTCAAAGGCCAGCGGCGGAAGGGCATCCGGCGCGAAGAATGCGGCTTCGTCGGCGTCGTCGCCGGCTTGTAGGCTGCCGCCGATGATCTCGGCGGTGTAGGCGATGAGGATATCCGCGCCGCGCGGATGTTCGCGGCCGGAGATCAAATGCAGCAGGCCGGTGACGCGCGTTTCCAAGCCGGTTTCCTCGCGGCATTCCCGTTCGGCGGCGCGCTGCGGATCTTCGCCGGCGTCCACAAATCCGGCCGGGAAGGTCCACAGGCCGCGGCGTGGTTCATTAATGCGACGGGTGAGCAAAACGCAGCCTTCCCGCAGGACCACCGCGGCCACCGCCACCTTGGGATCGGTGAAGTACGTCCAGCCGCAGCGCGGGCAAACCGGGCGCAGCCGCCCAAACACAAAGCGCGCCTCGACGGGCGCGCCACATTTCATGCAAAACTGCACATCTTCCAGATGGCTCAAGCGGGATTTCTCCGGTGCAGCAGGAAGGCGATCAGACCAAAGCCCAGTGCCAGAACGGCCAGGGTAATTTCGACAGCGACCCACGGGAACGATGCCGGGTTTTGCGGCATGGATTCGGCAGCCGGGGCAGCGTAAGGTTGATCGGCAAGCATCTGGCCCTGCTCTTCGGCGGGCGCAATGCCCAGGATGAGAGGCGCCGACGGTTCGGATTCGGCGTTGCGCTCCGTCGGTCCAGGGGTGGCTTGCACCTCGGAGGGGGCTTGCGGCGCAGTGAGCATGGCGCCGGGTTCAGGCGTCGGTTCCATTGGGGCCGCTTCGGTGCTTGGGGGCGTGGGGGTGGGTTCCATGGCTTTTTCCACCTGGGTGGTATCCATGGGGGCCGGGGCGATTTCCGCAGCGCCGCCGCCGCCCATGCCGACTGCGTTGCCGTCACCGCCGCCGCCCATACCGCCGGTGAAACCCCATTCGATGATCATCGGTTGTTCGGTGACCGGGGCGCTGCTTTCCATCATCGCGGCGGGCGCCGATGCAGTCAGATCAGGCGAGGCTGGCATCATGCGCGGCAGCAATTGCACTACCACCAGGGTCAGCACGGCTGCCGCAGCGGCAAAAGCCGACGAGAAGCGGAAGAAGCGCTCGGCAATGGAGGGCTTGCGCCGGGGAACCTCGACCATCGAAGCGTTGAGGGTGAAGTTGCGCGGCACACGCAGACGCGGTGCATCGTGTAGTTTGCTCTTCAACAGCCGCAATTCATCCAGCGCCTCGCGCAGGTCACTGCGCTCGGCGAGTTGCTGTTCAAGTTGGGCGCAGGCGTGCGCGTCCAGCTGTCCGTCCACGTACTCGGACAACAGCATCCATTCCTGGGGTGGGGTTCGCGGCTCCATCACATTACCTCACCCTGATGACGATATTCGGCGGGCAAAAGTTCCCCGTGATGCTTGAGACAATCGCGCAGTTTCATGCGCGCGCGAGCCAGGCGACTCTTGATGGTGCCCAGCGGAGTTTGGACAATTTCGGACACTTCCTGATAATCCATTCCTTCGATATCGATCATGATGACCACGGCGCGGAAGTTCTCATCCAGTTTCTGCAGGCAGTTCTGAATGGCGTCGCCCAGCTCGGCGCGCTCCAGCGTTTCTTCGGGCGAGGGGTCGTCCGACGCCAGCCAGCGCGGCGATTCCATCTCCTCATCGTCTTCGCCCACGGTGGGTTCCAGCGCCACAGAGGGGTGACGCTGGCGGCGGCGCAGCTCGTCATAGCAGGCGTTGGTGACCATGCGCATGACCCAGGCCTTGAAAGAGCCCCCGCGGTACTGGTTGAGGTTTTTGTAAGCGGAGATAAAAGC
>DAOUGY010000080.1:0-5961 GCA_034428975.1 Anaerolineaceae bacterium
TGTGGCCAAAAACGATGGCAATGTGACGCTGACGGGCGTTTCAATCAGCGATTCGTCGGCCACGCTGGGCAGTTGCACCCCGACGCAACCGGCGACGCTGGCCCCGACCGAGACGCTGACCTGCGCGGCCAGCCACGAAGTGTCTCAACTGGACGTCAACACCGGATCGTATTCGAACACCGCCACGGCGGACAGCGACCTGACCGACCCGGCGACCGACACGGTGGATGTGATCTTCACCCAGAGCCCCCTGCTGGGGGTGGCCAAACGGTTGGTTGGCGCTCCGGTGAGCGTCAGCACGGGTGTCTGGGACATCACTTTTGATATTGTGGTGGGCAATTACGGCAACGTGCCGATCACCAGCTTGCAAGTGACGGACGACCTGACCAGCGTCTTCCCGCTGCCCAGCACCTTTGTGGTGCAGTCGGTCAGCAGCACGGATTTCAGTGTGAACTGGCCCGGCTTTAACGGCGCCGCCGACACGCACTTGTTGGCCGGCAGCGATACGCTGGACGTCGGCGCGCAAGGCACGCTGACACTGGTGGTGCGCGTGACACCAGCCGCGTCCGGTCCGTTTGAAAATACCGCGATCGGTTCCGGCCTGGACCCGAACAAGGATCCGGTGTCGGATGAATCGCAAAACGGAACGAATCCCGACCCGGACGGCGACGGCGATCCGGCGGATAACAGCGACCCGTCTCCGATCGACTTTGGCGCGAATTTGTTTGACCCACCATACGGCATCAAGATTCTGGACGCCGGCGGCGCACCGCTGCTGCGCTGGACGGTGATCTGGATCAATAACGGGAACGTGGTGGCGCAGAATGTGCGCATGACGGATGATATACCGGCGGGCAGTGCGTTTGTCAACGACGGCGTCCCCAGCGGTAGCCCACTACCGGGCGGCAGCCTGCCGGCGGGCAGCACCACCAATGGCGTGAAGTGCGAAGACGCATCGACGATCACCACCACGCAGTACTGTTACTATGAAGGGCCGACCACGGCTCACCCGCGCGGGCGCATCATCTGGCAGGGCACATTGGGTGCCGATTTTGAGGTGACCGACCCGGCCATTGCCGTGCATGACATTCATATCACGTACGCGCTCAAGGTCAGTGAAGGGCTTCGTCAACTGACCAATACGGCTGTGGCGGATGCCGATTTGAACGGAGACGGTGATTTTGCCGACCCCGGCGAAACGGATGCCGCGCGTGCTGCGGAGAGCTGGAGCGCTCCGGCTGCGGCGGTGTTGCCCAAAGAACTGCCGGAAACCGGTTTTGCCCCCGGCCTGATCACGCGCCTGCCGGCGCAGCCCGCCGCGCTGGCGTACAGTGCTCTGGGCGATCTGTGGCTGGAGATTCCCGCGCTGAAGGTCAGCGCGTCGATCGTCGGTGTGCCGCTGGGCAGCGATGGCTGGCGATTGGACTGGCTGGGCAACCAGATCGGCTACCTGGACGGCACCGCCTTTCCGACGTGGAACGGCAACACCGGCCTGACGGCGCACGTGTACGGCGCCGACGGCAAACCCGGGCCGTTTGTCAACCTGGGGCGCCTGCGCTGGGGGGATGAACTCGTGGTGCACGCCTTTGGGCAGCGTTATGTGTATGAGGTGCGCTCCAACCTGCAGGTGAAACCGGGCGATATGACTACCCTGCGTCACGAAGAACGCCCCTGGCTGACGTTGATCACCTGCAAGGGGTACGACGAAAAGGTGGATGCTTACGCCTGGCGCGTGGCGGTGCGCGCGGTGTTGGTGCGCGTGGAAGCGGAGAAGTAACGTCGGGCGGGATAAAAAAACAACAGCGGCCGTTGAAAAACGGCCGCTGAATGTTTAAGGAGGATGGTGGGATTATTCGTCGTCGCCGCGTTCGCGCAGGTGGGGGAAGAGAATGACCTCGCGGATGCTGCGTTTGTTGGTGAGCAGCATCACCAGGCGGTCGATGCCCATGCCAAAACCGCCGTTGGGCGGCATGCCGTAGGACATGGCCTGCAGGTAATCCTCGTCCATCGGGTGGCGCTGTTCGTCCTCGGCTTCGTAGGCGCGGCCCATTTCGGTGAAGCGCGCTTCCTGATCGAGCGGGTCGTTCAGCTCGGTGAAGGCGTTGCACAGTTCCATGCCGCCGATGAAGCCTTCGAAACGCTCGACCGTCTGCGGGGTGCCCGGCTTGCTCTTGGCCAGCGGTGAAATGTCGCGCGGGTAATCGTACAGGAAAGTGGGCTGGATGAGGGTCGGTTCGAGATAGTCGCCCAGCAGGGCATCGATCAGCTTGCCGCGCGCCGAACCGGGTTTGGGTTTCATGCCGCGCTCGCGCATGGCCTGCTCCAGGCTTTCGGCGGTGGGGTGCAGGTCGATGTCAATTCCGGCAGTTTTAATCAGCCCTTCGCGCAGGTCTACGCGCTGCCATGGCGGGTTGAGGCTGATCTTGTGGCCGTTGAATTCCATTTCGCGCGTGCCCAGCACGCGGTCGGCGACGAAGGCCAGCATTTGCTCGGTCAGGTCCATCACTTTGAGGTAATCGGCGTAGGCCCAGTAGAACTCCAACTGGGTAAATTCGGGATTGTGCTTCCAGGAGACGCCCTCGTTGCGGAAATCGCGGCCGATTTCGTAGACGCGTTCCAGGCCGCCCACCAGCAGGCGTTTGAGGTACAGCTCAAAGGAAATGCGCAGGTAGAGGTCCTGCTTGAGCTGGTTGTGGTGGGTGACGAAGGGTTTGGCCGCCGCGCCGCCATAAATGGGCTGCAGCACGGGAGTTTCCACCTCGATGAAATCGCGGGCATCGAGGAATTCGCGCAGGGCGCTGACGGTTTTGGCGCGCGTGCGGAAGATCTCGCGCACTTCGGCGTTGACGGCCAGGTCGGCGTAGCGTTGGCGATAGCGCGTTTCGGGGTCGTTCAGGCTGGCGTGGCGCACCACCTGTCCGTCGATGACCTCGTCTTTGGCAGCCGGCAGGGGAGTGATGGCTTTGGCCAGCATGCGGAAGGTGTGCACGTGCAGGCTGATTTCGCCGCTGCGGGTGCGGAACATCTCGCCACTGGCTTCGATAAAGTCGCCCAGGTCAAACTCGTCGCGCAGCAGATCCATCTGCTCCTCGCCCAGTTCGTTGACGCGGAAGAAGAGCTGCACGCGCGCGGAGCCGTCTTCGATGTGTGCGAAGATGACCTTGCCCATGGAGCGCATGTTGCGCAGGCGACCGCCCAGGGTGACGGAGACGGGTTGGGGCTCGGCGCTGCCTTCGGCGGCTTCAAAAGCGCGCACGGCGTCCAGCGCGGTGCTGTTGACATGCGCGCGCGTCGGGTACGGTTCGCGCCCCGCGGCGCGCATACGCTCGATTTTCTCAAGCCGGATTTTTTCAAGATCGGATCGTTCCATAATGGCTACCCTCGTAGTTAAATGTCCATGAAAAAGCCCCGCCCCTGTGACACGGGCAGGGCTGTTCTTTGACTGGGTTCAGGTTACTCTACCTTGATGATCTGAACCACGAACTGACCTGCGGGCGCGTCCACGGTAACCATATCGCCCGGCTTATGATTGAGCAGGGCCTTGCCCAGCGGGGATTCGTTGGAGATCTTGCCTTCCACGGGGTCAGCCTCGGCGGCGCCGACGATGATGTAGGTCTCGTCCTCGCTGCCGCCTTCCTCGCGGATGATCACGTGGGCGCCAACCGCCACGGCGCCGCTGGCGGCCGGGGCTTCATCGACGATGCGCGCGGTGGCCAGAAGCATTTCCAGCTCTTTGATGCGCCCCTCGACGAAAGCCTGCTCGTTCTTGGCGGCTTCGTATTCGGCATTTTCAATCAGCTCGCCGCCTTCCATGGCTTCATGCAGGCGATCGGCGATTTCTTGGCGTTTGTAGGTGCGCAGGTAGTCCAGTTCATCCTGAAGCTTGCGGTAACCTTCACGGGTCAGGAACGAGGTTGGCATCTTTTATCCTTCTCTGGCGGAATTTCCCGAATTTTAATACTACATGCCCAGCCAGTAACATCCCTCTCGCTGGCTGGGTAAAAAAGCTGAAACCACTCTGGGTGAGCGATTTCAGTTCACATGTTGACCCTCCGTAAAGCTAAATTATCATATCACAAAACAAGAGGGGGTGCAAGCGCGGGCCGCCGGCGGAAACGCCGCCCCCTCCGGCGCCGCCGGACGGGCTTCAGTGGTACAATTTTTTGGCAGGTTAACCACTCACGGGGAGGATTTCATGACGGATGTTGTGATCATTGATGCCGTACGCACGCCGATCGGCGCGCTGGGGGGCGCACTGTCCAAAGTTCGACCGGATGACTTGGCGGCGCTGGTGCTTAAGGCTCTGCTGGAACGCACCGGACTGGACCCCGCTTTGATTGAAGAAGTCTATCTGGGCTGCGCCAACCAGGCCGGTGAGGACAACCGCAATGTGGCGCGCATGGCCACGCTGCTGGCGGGGCTGCCGGTGCAGGTTCCGGCGGTGACGTTCAACCGCCTGTGCGCTTCGGGGCTGACGGCCATCAACGCCGCGGCGCGCGCCATTCGCGCCGGCGACGGGGATGTGTATGTGGCCGGCGGCGTGGAAAGCATGTCGCGCGCGCCCTACTCGCTTCCCAAGGCCGATCAGGCGTTTCCGTTTGGCAACCTCACCGCCTATGACACGGCGCTGGGCTGGCGTTACCCCAACCCGCGCATGGCCGAGCTGTACGGCACCGAAGCGATGGGTGAAACGGCTGAAAACATTGCCGAAATGACCGGCATTACCCGCGCCGAGCAGGACGCCTTCGCGGCTGAAAGTCACCGGAGGGCGATTGAGGCGACGGACGCCGGGCGTTTTGCCGATGAAATGGTTCCGGTGAGTATTGCCCAGCGCAAAGGCGATCCGCTGGTGGTGAGTACCGACGAACGCCCGCGGCGCGATACGACGGTGGAATCGCTGGCACGCCTGAAACCGGCTTTTCGCAGCGGCGGCACGGTAACGGCGGGCAATTCCTCGGGGCTGAATGACGGGGCGGCGGCAGTGCTGTTGATGAGCGCCGAGCGCGCCCGCGCCCTGGGGCTGAAGCCGATGGCGCGCGTGGTTTCGGCGGCGGCGGGCGGCGTGGAGCCGCGCATCATGGGCATGGGTCCGGTGCCGGCCACGCGCAAAGCCTTGCAGCGCGCCGGCCTGACGGTGGAAGACCTTCAACTGGTCGAATTGAACGAGGCCTTTGCGGTGCAGTCGCTGGCGGTGATGCGCGAGCTGGGGCTGGCGCACGACATCACCAATGTCAACGGCGGCGCCGTGGCGCTGGGGCACCCGTTGGGCTGCTCGGGGGCGCGCATTCTCACCACGCTGCTGCATGAAATGAAGCGCCGCGCCGGGCAGGCGCACCGGCCGTTCTACGGGCTGGCGACGCTGTGCGTGGGCGTGGGGCAGGGCGAAGCGATCGTGGTGCAGGGATTGGGCGAATAGGAAAGCCGATGCGAGCGCTGGTTACGGGTTCAACGGGGTTCATCGGCGCGGCGTTGTGCCGCGCGCTGACGGCGCGCGGGGACGCGGTGGTGGCGTTTCACCGCGCATCCAGTCTGCTGCGCCTGCTGGACGGCTTGCCCGTGGAGCACGCCATAGGCGACCTGACCCGCCCCGAAACGCTGGTCGAGGCGCTGCAGGGCGTGGATGTGCTTTTTCATACGGCGGCGCACATGGGCGGCGGGCAGGCCGGGCGGCAATATGCCGTGACGGTGGAGGGCACGCGCGCGCTGATGAATGCGGCGCTGGAAGCCGGCGTGCAGCGCGTGGTGCATACCAGTTCGGTGGCGGCCCTGGGCGTGCCGGAAGAACTGCCGGCCGGGGGCGAGCCGTCATTGTTGAATGAACATCACACCTGGAATTTCCGCCCGGATCACTGGCCGTATGGGTATGCCAAGTACCTGGCCGAGATGGAAGTGCAGCGCGCGGTGGCCGCCGGGCTGGATGCGGTGATCGTCAACCCCACGGTGGTGTACGGCGCCGGGGAT
>DAOUGY010000081.1:0-6472 GCA_034428975.1 Anaerolineaceae bacterium
ACGAGAAGTTGGCGCGGGCATAATACCCGGCCTGTTCAAGGGCGCTCTCGCCGGCAGCCGCCAGCCTGCCAAATATGTTCAAATCTTCGCCGGTGAAACCGATGCGCCCCAGCCGGTCAAAAACGATCAGGTTGCCCAGGCGCGTACCATCGCGGTGGCGCAACGGCACCGACATCAAATCCGTCGGGCACTGCGCCGGCTCCAGCGGGTCAAGCGCAGCAACAATCTCCTGACGGGTGAGGAGGCGCACCTCGTTTTGCTCCAACAGCCATCGTCCCAGGGTGAATGCGCCGTCTGTCGCATCGATGGCCAGTTGTGCCTGCCCATCGGTTGTCAGCAATTCCCATTGATTGTTTACCGGGTTAAGCACCAGCAGGGCCGATTGCGCGGCATGCGCCGCCTGCTGCGCCTGATCCAGCAGGAAGTTGACCACCTCTTCCCGGCTGCGCGCGCGTTCCAGCAAGCCGCTCCAACCTTCCACCTGGCTGCGCAGTTCACTGTGGATGCGCAGCGAGGAGATCGTATCGGAAACGATATAGGCGTACACCAGCAGAAAGAGCACATACGAAAGGATCGGGCTGATGGAGGGCAGGGGAAAGCCCACCTGCGCCGCCCAGAACACATCCGGGATGATGACCAGGCAGTAAAACAAGGCCGTCAGCATGCCGCCCAGCAATCCAAACCAGTGCGCCGCCAGGGTGATGGGCAGCAGCGCCAGGTAGCGCACCAGACCAAACTGGCCGAAGTCGTTCAGCTGCGCGTATGCGATCAACAGATAACAGGTCGCGTTGACGACCAGCGTGAGCAGCATCGAACGGCGGATGGAGGAGTGCAGCAGGCGGCGTGTGGTTGGCATGGCTATCCTCCCGCCAGCCAGTAGATCAGGCTGAAGGCGATGTTGGCAAAAATGCAAATGCCAACGCTGTTGGAGTGGTGCCGCATGGCTGTATTGATTACCGAAAGCAGCAGGCGGAACACGATGACAATGATGGCGCTGGACAACAGGTTGTAGCGCGCGGCTTCAAATAAATACAGCAGGAAAGACATGGCCACAATTTGCAGCATGATGCGCCCAAACGAGAGGTGCAGGCGGTTGCGCAAGAAGGTGTATACCACCTGCCGCAGGAAAAGCTCTTCGCCCAGCGCCGCCATCGCAATCAGCACGCCGATTAACAGCGTGGATAGCGAAAACTGCGTGGCCGGAAAACCCAGAATGCCCGGCGTGACCTGCCCGGTGACCGCAAACTGCGCGCCCAGCAGCCCGCCCATACCAATGCCGATCACGGCGGATTTGAGCGTGGACAGCGACCATAATTCCTTCCAGGGAATTCTCGGCCAGATGTGTAAATGAAACACGTGCGTCAACGCAATGCTGATCAGCGGGATGAGCAGCGTGGGCAGCAGCGCCCAGGCCAGCACGCCCGGCCCGGCCGACCGCAGCCCGCTCGGGTAAGCCAGCCAGGCCAGCGCGGTGAAGGCCGTCAGCAGCGCGGCGGTGGGCAGCAGAAACCAGGCGCCGCGTTTCTGCGGCTGCGCCCACACATACAATGCATAGATCAGGAACAGGGTGGACGAAAAAACCGTTCGCAGCACATTCTGCCAGATGGTGCTGATCGGCAGATTCGCGAACAGAAAGACATTCAGCGTAGAAAGCAGGACCAGCACCTGCATGAACAACCAGGTGCGGCGGTCTTCGGGCACCGGACGCGAAGGTCCGGGTTGCCAGATGTTTCGAACCTTAAGCTGCAAGTACTGCATCACAGACCCCCACAGGTGAACCGTTTGGGGAGCATGCCCGTTCCGGCATGCCGGATTCAAAATCCAGCCGTCAGCCCACAGCTCCGGTCAAGAGGCCTGTTCGGATTGTGCTATAATCTAGGAGAAGGGCGCTTTCCCGTGCCCCGACAACTCCTCAGCCGATGGCGGTCGGCTGAGGACTTTTTATGTCGGTCAGCCGCACGCAACAAGGTGAAAACCACGCGAGGGAGGGATGGCGATGAAAGTGTGGTTGTATTCCGCCCTGCCTGTTCGCCACGTTCACCGCGAAAAGCCGGTCTGGATTGCTTTTCACTATAGCACCGCGTTGTTAAAAAGTCAAACCGGTTCAACGCAGCGCGCATGCCCGCCGGCCATTGGCATTATAATCAGGCCATGAGCGCCACACCCACCCCGACCGCCGCCTCGGCCACGCGCCAGATCGCCCGCGCCGCCGGCACGGTGATGTTCGCCATCATCCTCAGCAACCTGGCCGGCCTGCTGGCCAAGGTGCTCACCGCGCGGGCGTTTGGCACCAGCCTGGAAAGTGAAGCTTTCTTCGCCGCCAACCGCTTCACGGAAATTCTCTACAACCTGGTGGCCGGCGGCGCGCTCGGCTCGGCCTTCATCCCCACCTTCACCACCTTCCTCACGCACGAGGACCGCTCCTCGGCCTGGAAACTGGCCTCGGCGGTGGTCAACCTGGTCACGCTGGTGTTGATCGCGCTCAGCCTGATCGCCGTACTGCTGGCGCAGCCCATCGTACAGTACGTGCTCGCGCCCGGCTTCACCGATTCGGGTCAGGTGGCGCTGACCGCCGACCTGCTGCGCATCATGCTGCTTTCCACCGTCATTTTTGGCGCCAGCGGTCTGGTGATGGGCATTCTCAACGCCCATCAAATTTTCCTGTTCCCGGCTCTGGCCCCCGCCATGTACTCCTTCGGCTGGATCGCCGGCGCGCTGCTGTTGGCCCCCACCCTGGGCATTTACGGTCTGGCCTGGGGCACCGTGATCGGCGCCGGCCTGCACCTGCTGGTGCAGCTGCCCACCCTGCTGCGCCTGCCCGCGCGGAACTACCAGTTCACCCTCGGGCTGGACATGCCCGCCGTGCGCGAAGTCGGCCGCCTGATGGCCCCGCGCCTGGTGGGCGTTGCCGTGGTGCAGCTCAATTTTCTCATCAACACCATCCTCGCCTCGCAGCAGCCCGAAGGCAGCCTGACCGGCATCACCCTGGCCTTTACATTAATGTATATGCCCGAAGCCGCCATCGCCCAGTCGGTGGCAATTGCCGCGCTGCCCACCTTTTCGGCGCAAGTCGCCCGCGGCCGCCTGGACGAGATGCGCGCCGCGTTGGCGGCCTCGCTGCGCGGCGTGCTGCTGCTGGCGCTGCCCGCCTCGCTGGGGCTGGTGCTGCTGCGCACCCCGCTGGTCGCGCTCATCTACCAGCGCGGCGAATTCAGCGAGGCGTCCACCCGGCTGGTGGCCTGGGCGCTGTTGTGGTACGGCCTGGGGCTGATCGGCCATTCGATCGTCGAAATCATCAGCCGCGCGTTTTACGCCATGCACAACACGCGCACCCCGGTGACGGTGGGAGTGATCGCCATGGCGCTCAACGCGGCGTTGAGCTTCTTATTTTCAGCGCTGTTCGTCCGCCTGGGTTGGATGCCGCACGGCGGTCTGGCGCTGGCCAACACACTGGCCACCGCGCTGGAAGCCGCCGTGCTGCTGGTGTTGATGCGCCGGCGGTTGGGCAGCCTGGAAGGGCGCTCCGTGTTGGGCATGTTGGCCAAAGCGGCGCTGGCGGTGGGCGGCATGTCGCTGGCGCTGTGGGGCTGGATGACCGCCCTGAACACGCAATCCCCCGCCGTGGTGGCGCTGGGCGGCGTGGCGCTGGGCGGGTTGGTGTACGCCGGCCTTCTGGCAGCTCTGCGCGTGCCCGAAGTGTATCGTGTGCTGCGATTTGTGCGCTCCCGCCTGGGGCGCGCCGGATAATCCCAAAAAACGAGGAGAGAATCAGCCATGACCCAATCCATTGGACGTGAGTTTATGCTCAAAACGCGCTACGAGTACCTGGAGGAGTCGGCCCAGAACCGCGGGCTACCCCAGCCGCCGCTGGAACTGGATTATCCGCCGGATGCACCCCTCGTCGTTCTGCCGGACGCGCGGGGTCTGAACATCCCCGCAAAAGACCTGCTGGAAGCGATCAACGCGCGCACCACGGTGCGCAATTATTCCGAAACTCCTCTCACCCTGGATGAACTCTCGTTTTTGCTGTGGTGCACGCAGGGCGTCAAGCGCGTCTCGCAGCGCCCGGTGACTTTGCGCACGGTGCCCTCGGCCGGGGCGCGGCATGCCTTTGAAACCTACTTGTTGATCAACCGCGTGGACGGATTGAAGCCCGGCCTGTACCGCTTTTTAGCGATCGAACATGCCCTGCTGCCAATCGATTTGGAGCAGGATTGGGCCGGCATCCTCACCGAAGCCTGCGAGGATCAGGAAATGGTGCGCAACAGCGCCGCGACCTTCTTCTGGGTGGCAGTGCGCGAACGCATGGCCTGGCGCTACGGCGAACGCGGTTATCGCTACCTGCACCTCGATGCCGGCCACGTTTGCCAGAACCTGTATCTGGCGGCCGAAGCGATTGAGTCCGGGGTGTGCGCCATTGCCGCCTTCAACGATGAAAAACTGTGCACGGCGTTGGGCGTGGACGGCGTAGAGATGTTCCCCGTGTATGTCGGCACGCTGGGCAAACGCAAGCCGTCCGGGCGCTAGGACGCACCCAATTCGATGGATCAATTGCCGCTGTTCACCAATGTGTCATTGAGCGTCACGGACATCACGCGCTACCTGCGCGCGCTGCTGGAAAGCGACGACGTGCTGCGCGACGTGTGGGTGCAGGGCGAAATCTCGAATCTGTCGCGGCCGTCGTCGGGGCATGTGTATTTCACCCTGAAAGATGAAGGCGCCGCCCTGCGCAGCGTGATCTGGAAAACCAACGCCCTGCGCATGCGCCTGCCGCTGCAAAACGGCACGCGCGTCGAAGCGCACGGCTACATCAGTCTGTACGAGCGCGACGGGCAATATCAGCTCTACATCGATGCGCTGCGTCTGGCAGGCGAAGGCTTGCTATATCAGGAATTTCTGCGCCTGCGCGCCCGTCTGGAAGCCGACGGCCTGTTCGACCCCGAACGCAAGCGCCCCATCCCGGCGCGCCCGCAGCGCATCGGCATCGTCACCTCGCCTACCGGCGCCGCCCTGCAGGACATGCTCAACACCCTGCAGCGCCGCTATCCGTTGGCCGAGGTACTGCTGGCGCCCACCGCCGTGCAGGGCGAGGAAGCCCCGCTGCAAATTGTGGCCGCGCTGGAGCGTCTTAACCATTTGGCGCCGGATGTGATCCAGCTGGCGCGCGGCGGCGGCTCACTGGAAGACCTGTGGGCCTTTAACGACGAGCGCGTGGTGCGCGCCGTGGCGGCTTCGGCCGTGCCGGTCATCACCGGCATTGGCCACGAAACCGATTTCACCCTGGCGGATTTCGCCGCCGACCTGCGCGCACCCACCCCCACCGCCGCCGCCATGCTGGCTGCGCCGGATGCCGCCGATTTGCGCGCCGCGCTGTCCAATCTGGCGGCGCGCCTGGCCGGCGCGGTGGACTGGCGGGTGCAACAGCAGCGTCGCGAATTGCAGGACCGCGCCCACCGGCTGGAGCGCGTGTCGCCGGCCTGGCGCGTGAGCAACGACCGCCAGCGGCTGGACATGCTCTCGTTGGCCCTGCAGCGCGGCGTGGAACACACCCTGTCGCTCGACCGCGCGCGCGCCGCCGCTTTGGCGCAGCGTCTGGCGGCGCTCAATCCACTCGCCGTCCTGCAGCGCGGCTTTGCCGTCATCAGCGGACCGGACGGCGCGCTCTTACGCAGCGTCACCACGGTCCGCCCCGGCAGCCCGATTCAGGTGCGCCTGTCCGACGGCCGCCTCGATGCCGAAGTCACCCGTGTGTTGCCCGCAGAGAACACCCCTGGAGGAAATGAAGAATGATCGCAACCACCCCGGTTGAAAGCATGAGCTATGAACAGGCCTTTAACGAGCTGGAAGCCATCGTCGGCGAGCTGGAAAGCAGCCAGCGCCCGCTGGAAGAGAGCATGGCGCTGTTCGAGCGCGGGCAGGCGCTGGTACAGCGGCTGTCGGCGTTGTTGGAGCAGGCCGAGCTGCGCATCCGCCAGGTGAGCGCGGCCGGTATCGACGAGGCGTGAAGCGAGGTGCGCTGTGTTTAACCCGGTGCTGATCTCCGCGCTGGCGGCTATGCTGGCGGCGCAGATTCTCAAAGTGCCGTTCGATTATCTGGCCAACCGGCGCATCAACTGGCGGGTGATGAATAACGCCGGCGGCATGCCCAGTTCGCACTCGGCCCTGCTGGTGGCGGCCACGCTCTCCATTGGCCTGTTTGAAGGGTTCGGCAGCGCGCTCTTCGGGTTGGCCGTCGCCATCACTATGGTGGTGCTGTACGATGCCGCCGGCGTGCGCCGCGAGGCCGGCATGCACGCCCAGCGCATCAACCTGATCTTTCAAGAAGTGCTCCAGGGCCACCCCATCACCGACGCGCGCCTCAAAGAAGTGCTGGGGCACTCGCCCTTTGAAGTGCTGGTGGGCACCATCCTGGGGCTGATCACCGCCCTGATCGTGTGGGGTCTGTACTAAACCGGTCGACGCCATATCGCCG
>DAOUGY010000082.1:0-11282 GCA_034428975.1 Anaerolineaceae bacterium
TTTTTTGGTCGTAACGATCATCTTAAATCTCCTTTTCACCGCAAAATGATAGCGCAGCCAATGGCTGTGATGAGTAGTGTAAAGCTGGTTTTATTTTACCACTCCGCCCAATTAATGCGATTGCCAACCCCGCCGGCGGTTCGCGTTCGTGCTTTATAATAAGGCCGTGAAACCCTACCCCGTGCCCGCCACTGAAATCCGCCGCGAGATCCTCGTGGTCAATTCGCTCTTCATCGCCACGTTGGCACCGGTATTCAGCGTGGATGAGGCGCGCGCGTTTATCGCGCGCATGAAAAGCGAGTTCGCCGATGCCACTCACAATGTGCCGGCCTATCTGGTGGGGCGCGGCGAGACGGAAATTGCCCACTGCAGCGACGCCGGAGAGCCGTCCGGTACGGCGGGGCGGCCGATGCTGGCGGTGCTGCGTGGCAGCGGCCTGGGGGATGCCGCCGTGGTGGTGACGCGGTATTTCGGCGGCACGCTGCTGGGCACCGGCGGGCTGGTGCGCGCCTACAGCGACGCTGTGCGCGCCGTGGTGGAGGCCGTGCCGCGCGCCGTGCGCGTGCAGACGCACACGGTCATGGCGGTCTATCCGTACAATTTTGTGGAGCGGGCGCGCCTGCTGGTGGCGGCGCATAAGGGTCAGGTGTTGGACGAGGACTTTGCCGCGGATGTGACCCTGACGGCGCGCCTTCTCGTGGAACAGTTTGAGCCGTTTCAGGCGGCGCTGCGCGAATGGACCAACGGCCGGGTGAGCGCCGAAATCATCGAGACGGGTGACATGCTCATGCCGCTGGAGCCGGACGCGGGTTAGCGTCTGCAAACGTCAGGCAGGCGACTTTTTCTTCATCCTCGATCCGGCCGGTATCCTCAAACCCCAGACTGAAATACAGACGCTCGGCGACCGCGTTTTCGGGTGCGTAGCTGATGAAAATCCGGTTGCACTCCGGTAACGCGCGCATGCGCGCGATCAGCGCTTTGAGAATGGCGCGCCCGTAGCCCCGGCCTTGCAAGTCGCCATCCACCATCAGGCGTAAAATCCAGTATTCCTGTTCGGTCAACGAGTAGTTGATCATGCAAAAGCCCACCATGCGTTCGCCATCGTAGGCGGCCAACGGCATGAAGGATGGGTAGAATTTGGACTCGGCCAGCGAGTACAGATTATCCGCCACCAGTTCTTCCTGTCCGGGCCGGACCTTCAGGCGCATACAAGCTTTCCAATTTTCATGCGTGACTTCGCGCAACTGAATATTCATGCCGCCTCTACGCCCCGTTTTCTTAAGAATTCATTGGAGATTGCGCCAAAGCGGAAGGCCTCCCTCCCGCCGCGCTATAATGATTTTACCGTTATTTGTGAGTTGGCGCGTGGGAGGCGCCTGTGTGTTGCGCACGCTTCCCGCCGGTATTCACCCGCACCCGATCGATGTCACGATTTTCCCCTGACCGGCTCAGATTCTCCGGCGTTTTCGCTCCCTGGCGGCACGCCGGTTGGATTGGCGCGCGGCGGTGGTTGGAGATGCCGCGATGAACCTGATTTGCGTTGACCCGGAAACCGACCGTCACTGGGCACGCCTGGTGCAAACCCAGACCAGCAGCCTGTATCACTCGCCGTCCTGGATCCGCGCGCTCAATCTGGCGTACGATTTTGGCGTGCGCGCCTATGTGCTGCTGGACGAAAAGGGGGAGCCAGTGGCCGGCGTGCCGTTTTGCCGCATCGAGGATATCTGCGGCGAGCGCATCATCATCCTGCCGTTTTCGGATACCTGCGAGCCGGTGTTTGCCGCGCGCGACCAGGTGGAACCGCTCATCCGTCACCTGATTGCCGAGGAGTGCCCCATATCTGTGCGCAGTCTGGGCGGCAGCCTGGCGGGTGACCCGCGCTTCACGCTCTACAACCGCGCCCACTGGCACGCCTTGACGCTGAACGCCGAACTGCCGCAGCTCTGGCAGCAGATCGACGGCTCGGCGCGCCGCGCGATCAAAAAGGCGAGCGCCGGCGGGCTGACGGTGCGCGATGCCAACGGCCCGGACGATCTAAACGCGTTTTATGAAATGCACCTCAAAGTGCGCAAGCATAAATATCGCCTGCTGGCCCAGCCGCGCCGCTTTTTCGAGGAGATCTGGCGCGAATTTGTGGAAAACGACGGCAGCCGACTGGCGCTGGTGGAAATGGACGGACAGGTCATCAGCGGCAGCTTCTTCCTGCTGCACCGCAGCACGCTGTACTATAAATTCAACGCGTCGCTGCAGGACAGCCAGGAGTACCGCCCCAATGACCTGCTCATCTGGGAGGCGGTGCGCTATGCCAAAGAGCGTGGCTGTTCACTGTTGGATCTGGGGGTGACGGATTGGGATCAGGAAGGCCTGGTGCGCTACAAGCGCAAGTTTGCCTCGGAAGAGAAGACCGTGCACTTCCTGCGCTACGCGCCCAACGGCCACCCCGGCCCGCGCGAGCGCCAGATTCGCCTGCTGCTTTCGCAGCTCACCAGCCTGTACACAGACGACAGCGTGCCGGACGCCATTACCGAGCGCGCCGGGGACATCCTGTATCGTTTCTTCTGTTGATGGGGGAAAGGCGGCCGCTCAATCTTCGCGCAGGGTGAGGGTTAATACGTCGTCGGGGCGAACAAACCCGGCGCGCTGGTAAAAGGGCACGCTGCGCCGGCTGGGCCACAGCACCAGCATTTCCAGGTCCTGTTCCTCCGCCCAGGCCTTAACCCGCTGCATCAACTGCGCGCCGACGCCCTGATTGCGGTATGCCGGGCGGGTGTACACGTTGGTGACGTAGCCGAAGCGCGGACGGAGCGAGCGCGGGTTGGGCACTTTCTCGATGATGTGAATATAGATATGGCTGACGATTTGCCCGTCTTCTTCCGCCAGCCACACCACCCACAACGGCCCGGCGAGCACACGCTCCAAAAATGCCGTGCAGGCGGTCATAAAATCGTCGCGCGGATACGTGGGCCGGGCGTGCGGTGATTCCGTGCGGAAATCCCAGCGCAGGGCGGCCAGGGTGGGGATATCGGTGGGCAGGGCGGTGCGGAATTGCATGGCGGCTTAAGAGCTGGTGCCGGCGTTCAGGGCGTAGACGATCTGGCGGCAGGCTTCCTGCACGCGCTCGCGGTCGGTCTCGCGGCAGTCAATGTATTGCCATTCGCCCATGTGCGTGGGCAGGTCGGCGCTGCGCAGGTACAGCGGCATGAGCACGCCATGCGACGACTGGCGGTGCAGCACGCGCGCGATGTTGTACTCCTCCTGACAGGATTTGGAGGCGGTGTATTCCGGCGTGTACAGCGCCACAACCTTGTAACAATCGTCGATGGCCTCATACAGCTTTTGCTGCCAGGCCATACCCGGCTCCAGGTCCTTTTTGTCGATAAAAATTCGGATGTTGGGGTGAATGCGCTTCAGCTCTTCCATCACCATGGCCAGTTCGGCGGCGTTTTGGTGCGAGTAGCTGATGAAAATGTCGTAATTGCGCTTGTGCCCCACCTGGCGCAGCTTGCGCTCGTACTGCTTCTTGAGGATGGCAAACGCGCCCTTCAATTCCAGCGCGCGCGGCTCGGAAAATTCGACGATCTTCAGCGTGCGCACCGGCAGGCCGTGTTCCAGCCAGTTGACCGCCGCGTTAAACAGCGGTTCGATCATGTCTTCCAGCGATACGCTCAAATAACCGGTGGAGACCACCGGCATGGCCACCTGGGTTTTGGGCGGGTATTCGCACACAAACGGCACCAGGCTGCGGAAAATGTCTCCGACCACTTCGGCGGGGTGACCGCGGTGCGCCGGCTCGAAGCACAGGATTTGTTTGAACGGGCTGCCCGAAATGGGTTGCGACATCCAGCAGGAACAGGTTGACCGCAGGTCGGCCATTTTGTCGGTGGCCAGCTGCCCCACGACGATCCCTTTGGCGCACAACGCGCCGATCAGCGAGCCTTCGGTCGGTTCGTAATCGTTGGGGTGCGCCGACACCACCAGGACATCCACTTGCCATTCGGCCGGCATCGCCGACAGGTCGCCGTGCCACAGTTCGATGGAGCGCTTTTCCTCGCCCTTTGTGATGACCAGTGTATCGAGAAGTTCCACGCCAGACTCCGCAGCAGGGGAATATTCATTAATTATAGCAACAAAGATCGTTGCCGGTGCCTCCGGCTACAGGCTTCGCCCCGCGCTGCGCAGCACCCACAGTGCTTCCACGCTGGCCAGTTCGTTCATCCGGGTTTGGCCGTGCACTCCCCACGCGGCAAGCGAGGAACCGCTGATGTCCTTGTCCGTCACGCGGTAAAACTTTTCGGGCGCCGGGAAACCACCGTCCGGCAGGCGCATGCTCTCCAGCAAGTCCAGCGCTTCGCTGCAGCGCGGGTCGTGGATAAATCCCGCCTCGGTGATGCCCTTCAGCCCGCCCAGCAAATCGTAGTGCCAATAGGCGGGGTAATGCAGGGTGAGAAAATGCTCGTCAATCACTTCGCCCGTGCTCAACCGGCGAAACAGACGGCGTTCCAAAAAGTGCCCGGCGACCCGTTGAGCCGCGGCGTGCGCCGCCGGGCTGCCGGTGCGCTGCGCGTAAAGCGCCAGCGCGCGCAGCGGCAGCAGCGATTCATGGAAGGAGCTGTGGCTGGCCTGCGGACGTTTGTCGCAGTTCCAGCCGCCGTCCGGCCATTGCCATTCCACCAGCAGGCCGGCCAACACGTCGCAGCGCTCGTCCGCCAGGCCCAGGCGCAGCAGCGACAGCAGCGCGTTGCTTTCCATCGATGCGCAGTTGCGTACCCGTCCGTTGACCGCCTGGATGTGGTCGCGGTGGACGGGTTTGGCGTGCGGTCCGCCGGGCAGCAGCCAGGCCAGCACCTGCTCGCGCAGGGGCAGCAGCGTTTCGTCGCCGGGTGGGTAGCCCAATTCGGCCAGGGCGTAGAGCACCCAGTGCGCGCCGCGCCATTTTTGATAGGGGTGGTGGGGGATGCGCCCATCGTCCTGGCGCTCGCTCAGCAGCGCCTGTACGCGCGGCGATGTGCGCACCGCGGCTTGCAGCCGGGCAAGCTCATCCGCGGCGGGGGCCACGGCCGACAGACGCAGGCGCGCCAGATACGCCGCGGCCGGATCGCTGCTGGCCATCAACCGGTCGATGATATCCAGACTCATGTCCGCCTCCCGCGGGTCTAGAGCAGGAAGACGACCCGCGAATCCTGTCCCAGTTCTTTATAAATATTGTCCAGGTGGTCCTGACTGCGTGCCGTGAAGCGTATGGTGACCGCCAGATAGCGGTCGCCGTTGCTCAGGCGCGAGGTCACGTCGTATTCTTCGGCCTCATCCAGGTGCTTGAGGATGACGGAGATGACATAGTCTTCAAAATCGCCGCTGTTGTGGCCGATGGCCTTGAGCGGGAAGGCGCAGGGGAAGTCGAGCAGGGGACGTTTGGGGGTTTGCATAGCTTGACCTTTCGGCGATCGGGTGTTGGCCCGCCGCCTGAGGTGATTATACAGGAAAGTGCCCGTCCTATCCAATCGGCCAGTCAAAGCACCCCCATTCGGACAGCGCCGGCCTGCTCGCTCGTCGGAGTGCGCGCACAGCACCGGGTGCTATGATGGGTTCAAGGTACGGGATGAGTGAAGCGAGGTTGTCATGACGAAGTTCCTCAAAACGGTGTTGTGGATTTATCTGGCCCTGGTGGCGATTGTGGTTCTGGCGGGCTGTACGGTGTACGCCACCGCCCGGCACGACCTGCGCCGCATCGACGCTCAGGGCGCGCAGTCTGCCCGGGTGGAAATTCACATGGGCGCCGGGCATCTGAACCTGAACGGCGGCGCGGATGCGCTGCTGGAAGCCGATTTTGTCTACAATCCGCCGGATTGGAAGCCGGAGATGACCTATGCCGTGCAGGACGGGCAGGGCGAGCTGGTGGTGAGCCAGCCGGAACAGCTTCACCCGATGGGGTTGGGCGTTAACCGTTACGAATGGACCTTGAACCTGAATAATCAAACCCCCTTGCAGGTCAAGATCGACCTGGGCGCCGGTGAAACGAAGCTGATCCTCGGCGATCTGAATCTCTCGCGCTTGGAGCTCAACAGCGGCGCCGGCAGCGCGTTGGTGGATCTGAGTGGAACGCGCGCCGCGAATTTGGATGTGCGGGTTCAAATGGGGGTGGGCAGCCTGACGCTGCGCCTGCCGCGAACCGTGGGTGTGCGCGTGGAACTGAGCGGCGGATTGGGTGACAACGACTCCACCGGGTTGATCCCCCTCGACGGTGCGCTGGTCAATGAAGCCTACGGGCAAAGTGATGCGCAGATGAATGTGAACATTACCGGCGGGGTCGGCGCCGTTACCTTCGAATGGACCGATTGACTCTTCTCTCCTCTCTGGTTTGGAACATCCGGCCTGCCGCTATACGGCAGGCCGGGACCGTTAACCTCAGGAGAGCTTCAGGCGCAGCGCCGACCAATCGTCATCGATTGAAATCATCATCACGCCCGTCATGCCCAGCGTGCCGGCGTAAGCGTTGATGCTGTCGCGGTGAATGTCGCCGTGCAGGCGCGAGGTGCCTTTGACGTAGGCCACCCACAGCGCGCCGCCTGCATCGAGCTGCGCCTTCATGCCGGGCAGGTGCGCTTCCATTTCGGCGCGCGAACGCAGAAAGATCAGGGTCACCTCCGCCGGTCCGTCTTCAACCTGCACGGCGCCGGCGGGCAGCTCGCCCAGCAGGATGGGCGCATTTTCGGGCGGCCGAACCAGACGTACGCGCTGGCCCGGTTTGATCCACAGCTTTTGAGCGACGCTTTTTTCGGCCATCGAACCATCCTTAAGGAGCGATTTTAGCGTTCGCCGCGAATCTCCGCGGCCATTTGTGCGTAAAACTCCGCCAGGAAGGCGTGGCGTGCCTCGGCCAGCGCTTTGCCGGTGGCGGTGAACATGCGATCCTTGACGCGCGAGAGTTTGAAGATGTATTCGTGGTAGGAGCTGTGCGGCTCGCCCGGTTCGGGCTGGCCGGTCTGGCGGAACTGCTCGGATGGCTCGGCGTAGATCGGCTCGCCGGCCAGGGCGGCATAGGCCACGGTGCGCGCCGCGCCGATGGCGCCCAGGACGTCCAGCTTGTCGGTGTCAAACAGCACTTTGGGTTCCAGCGTGGCGGGGGGTTCGCGGTCGTCGCGATAGCGGTGGGCGCGAATGCAGTGCTGCACCGCGCCAATGCGCACGGCGTCCCAGCCCTCTTTGGCCAGCACTTCGGCGGCAAACTGCGCCGAGCGCATGTGATGCTCTTTGCGCGCCAGGGTGGCGCTTTCACTGCCCTGCGCGTCGTGCAGCAGCGCGGCGGCGCGCACGATCTCCAGGTCGGCGCCCTCGGCCTGCCCGATGTGCTCGGCCAGGCGGTAGACGCGCTGGATGTGGCTGAAATCGTGCACGGGGTCGTCGTCGCTATACCAGGCGCGCGCCTGTTCCAAATTCAGCATGGGTTCATTCTCCGACGGTGAGGTTTGAATCGGCTGGCCAGGTGTATACCCGGCCCTTCTTGATGACGGTTTCCACCAGGTTGACGCCGAAACGGTAGCCCAGGTGGCGGTAATCGCTCACGTTTAAGATCAACAGGTCGGCCTGCTTGCCCACTTCCAGTGAGCCGATGCGCTCGGCGCGCCCGATGGCCGCGGCGGAATTGATGGTGGCGGCGGCGATGGCCTGCGCGGGCGTCAAGCGCAGATAACGGCAGGCCAGCGCGATGACGAACTGCATGCTTTCGCACCAGGCCGTGCCGGGGTTGATGTCCGATGCCACCGCCAGCAGCCCGCCGGCCTGCAAAATGGCGCGCGCCGGGGTGTAGTGCGGGTCGGCCAGGCCGAAGGGCGTGCAGGGCAGCGCCACGGCCACCGTGTCGCTGCGCGCCAGCGCCTCGATATCGGCCTGCGAGGTTTTGACCAGATGATCGGCGGAAGTGGCGCCCAACCCGGCCGCCAGACTGGCGCCGCCCAGATTGTCGAATTCGTCGGCGTGGATTTTGAGCGGGAAGCTCAGGTCGCGCGCGGTTTCGAGGATGCGGCGCGATTGCTCCAGCGTGAAGGCGCCGGTCTCGCAGAAGACGTCCACAAAGGGCAGGGGGCGGTCGGCGGCGTGCGCCTGCCACCATGCGCGCGCGGCGGGCAGCATCTCGTCGCAGATCAGCGTGGTGAAGGCGTCGGGTTTGTCGCGATATTCGGGGGCAATGGCATGCGCGCCGAGGAAGGTAGGCGCCAGCTCCAGTGGGCCTTCGTCGTCCAGTTCCAGCAGGGCTTGCAGTTGGGCCAGCTCGCTGGTGGTTTCCAGCCCATAGCCGGTTTTGGCTTCAGCGGTGGTGGTGCCGTGGCGAAAGAGGCTCAGGGCGCGTTCGCGCGTGGGCGCTTTCATTTCTTCCAAACCGGCCTGGCGCGTGGCGCGCACGGTGGAGAGGATGCCCCCGCCCGCCGCCAGAATCTCCAGGTAGGTGCGGCCTTCCAGGCGCATTTCAAACTCGGCGGCGCGGTCGCCCACCCAGACCAGATGGGTGTGCGGGTCGACAAAGCCGGGCATCACCACGCGCCCGCGCGCGTCGAGCTGCGGCTCGCCGGGGTAGGCAGCGCGCAGTTCCGCGCTGGAACCCACCGCGGCGATGCGCCCATCGCGCACCAGCACGGCGCCGTCGGGCACAATGCCCAGTTGCCCCAGGGCGGCGCCGCGCTGCGGGCCGCCGGCCAGGGTGAGCAGTTGCGAAGCGGAATGGATGAGCATACGGGTTTACCTCTCCAGAACAGGTTCGGTCTCCGGCCGGGCAGCCGGCTGCGGGCGGCGCATCCAACGCCGCAGGGCGTACAGGCCCACGCCCAGCACCAGCACACCGACCAGCAGGCCGCTGAAGTTGCTGAGCAGATCGCTGATCTGTTCCCACTGCGTGCCGAACAAATAGCCCAGCCCGCCGTAGGCTGCCAGCCAGGTCAGTTCACCGGCGGCGTCCAGCGCGATAAAGCGCGGGTAGGCGTAGGCGCTGCCGCCGGCCACCCAGTTGACGGGGATGGCCAGGGCGGTCAGCAGAAAGCGCGTCAGGTAAATGGCCAGCCCGCCGCGCCGTTGAAATTGGATTTCGGCCGAGCGCCACGCGGTGGAATCGCTGAATCGACGCAGCACCCAGCTGCGCGCAAAGCGCCCCAGCGCATAACTCAGGCTGTCACCCAGCAGCACGGCGACCAGGCACAGGGCAAAAGCCGTTTCCAGCGTCAGCACGCCCTGCCGCACAAACGCGCCCCCGGCCACCACCATCAAGGTGGAGGGCAGTGGAATACCCGCGGCGGCCAGAAAGACGACCAGCGCCAGCACGGGCGCGCCGTAGTTGATCACAAAGGTGAGCAGGGTATCGCTCAGGCTCAATTCGGTCATGGCTGCGGCGTTCCCGCTGACAGGGTGCCCATTGGCGGCGCGTCGGGCGGTTTGTGCTCGTCCAACCAGGTTTGCACCGCGTTTTTCACCGTTTCCAGCACTTTGCCCGGCTCGTCGGGGAAGTAGGCCTGGTTCAGGGCGACCAGGCTGGTGCGTTCGTTGCCATCACAGGGGATGCCCAGTTCATCGCACAGGTAACCGGGCGGCGCGGCATAGACGCGCGAGATATAGCGCAGGTTCATCCATTCCCGGATTTCTTCCACATTGACGGAAGCGGGGCGCGGCGGGCGGTCGTGGATGCGCCGCACGGCATGCACGGCGCGCAGGCCGAAGAAGATCACCAGGGCAGTGCCCACCACAATCAAACCGATGACCAGCGCTTTTTGCCAGCGCGGGGCGTTGCGGAATGCATTTTGAGCGGTCACAGGCGCCTCCGTCCGTTCACAGTGGATGAGATTGGTCCGGGTTGGGCGCTGCCGCGCGGCGACGCACCAGCCAGAGAATCAGCGCGCCCAGGGCAAAGGCCCAGAATATCAGCTTGAATCCCTCGCCAAAGGTGCGCGCCAGAGCGTCCAGCGATCCGCCCACCAGATATCCCGTCCCGACCAGTTCCAGCAGGTAGAGGATCTTGCCGAACAGGTCGATCAGCGCGAAGCGCGCGGCGGGGTAGCCCGCGGCGCCGGCGATGACGCTGACCACCGACGACAGGCCGGTGAGCAGAAAGCGCGTGAGGAAAATGGCCATTCCACCGCGCCGCTCGAAGAAGGCCTGCCCCTTGCGTCCGGCGGAGGTTTCTCCCAGCCGCGTCAAGCTGCGTTGGCGGGCAAAGCGTCCCAGCGCGTAGTCGATCGCGTCGCCCAGCAGCACGCCGGCCAGCGCGGCGGTCAGCATGGCGCGCCCGTCCACCAGCCCGTCGTGCACGGCGATGCCGGTGCCGATCAGTACGATGGAGGTGGGAATGGGCACGCCCACGGCGGCGATGAACATGACCACGCCCAACATCAGCGGGCCGTGAGCCAGCACCATGTTGAGCAGGGTTGCGGCAAGTGAGGGTTCGTTCATGGCCTTTGTCCGGCCCGGCGGTGAGCCGGATGGGTTTATTTTAATCGGTATTGCCGTGCGGCGCGCGCGTTATTCGGCAGAATCTGCCGCGGGCGCGGGGGTGGGCGTCAGGCGCATGCGGCTGAGCGCCAGCAGGCCGAGCAGGTTGAGTACCGCGCTGATGGCCACGTTGGCGGCGAACCCGTACTGGTAGGCGTGCGGGGCCACCACGTCGCCCAGGGCGCGACCCAGCGATACAGCGGCGATGAAGATGGCCAGCAGGGTGGCGCGCGCGGCGGGCAGCACTTCGCTCATCAGCGAGATGGAAGCGATGATGGCGAACTCAAACGCGAGGTAGAAGACGAACAACCAGATCAGCGCGCCAACCTGGGTGTGACCCAGCCAGGGCAGGGCCAGCGCGTCCAGCAGGCAGATGATCAAGCCCAATGCCACCGACCGCTCTTTGCCCAGCCGGTCGATGAGCACGGCGCCCAGACCTTCGCCGCTCAGTTCGGCGGCGCCCAGCAGCATGGCCGTCAGACCCAGGCTGCTGACCTGAAACTGGAAGCTGTCCTGCATCCACACGCCGAAGACCACGTTGATCAATTCGTTGCCGCCCACAAACGTCAGCCCGAGCGCCAGACCGAGCAGAGCGGTGCGGCTGCGCAGCACTAGGCGGAAACCGGCGGCAAAGTGCGGGCCGTCCCCGGCGGGGTGATCGCGCGGGATGAGCAGGGCGACCAGCGCCATGGTGAGCAGCCCGGCGCCAAACAGGACGATGAAGATGACATGCCAGGCGGCCATACCCAGCAGGCGTCCCACCAGCGGGATGGTCAGCACAAAGCTGAGCGCCCAACTGGTTTCCACCGCCGAAA
>DAOUGY010000083.1:0-1747 GCA_034428975.1 Anaerolineaceae bacterium
GCGTCCGCGGCGGTGGCCAGCTCGGCGGTGATTTCACCCCCCGGCGAGTCGGTCATCTTTTCCACGGCCACGGCAATGGCGGTTTCCACCTCGCCAGAGGCGACTGCCATGACGGCGGTGCGGAAAGCAGCGGCGCCGGAGCTGCACGCAGCTTCGAGGCGGATGGATTCGGAGTAGCGCAGGCCAACCCAGTCGGCGATGTAGGCGCCAAGATGCTGCTGGTGATTGGCCGAACCGGACATCATATTGCCAACATACAACGCTTCCGCGCCTGTCAATCCGGCCTCCGCCAGAGCCGCCAGCACGGCGTCGCCGGCCAGCTCGCGCAGCGATTTATCCCAGTGTTCATCGACTTTTGTCTGTCCAATTGCCAGAACGGCTACTTCGCGCATGGAAACCTGTCCTTGTTGTCAAATTCATCTAAAAGGATTATAAAGGAACTCACTATCAAGAACTATCCAATTGATGGCTTTCGATGATTTTGTCCAAGGTTTGGACAGATTTTTATTTCAACAGCGGAGTTCTCATATTGAAGCGGTATCCCTCCATTTTCTTGTTTGGTTGGTCTCTTGTGATGTTGGCTTTCCTCCTTTCGGCCTGTGGAGTGGGGGCGGTCAGTCCTTCCCCAACTCCCTTTCAACCCCTGCCGGTCACCGCAACTCCGGCGGCGACTTCCACGCCCACGCTCATCCCACCCGTGCGGTTGGGGCTGGATGAGTCCGTCCCTGAAAGTCTGAGACGCGCGCTGGCCCTGGGCGATGCGGCGCAGTCCGTGGCGGACGGGCGGGCGGCGGATGTGACATTGACCGCCGTAAACGACCCGCAGGCGCCGATCACCTGGGTGTACGCGCTGGTGGCGCCTTTCCCAACGGTGGCGGACGGCGTCCGCTTGGACGAGGTGCAGCGCGCCTGGCGCGGCGAGGTATCGCCGACCTTTGGCAAGGCCATGATGATGAGCGCAGCCACGCGCACCGCCCTGCAGGCTGCATGGGGCGCGCCTGCGGATGGCGCGGTGGAGTTGGTGGAGGCGGGTGACCTGCTGGACGTGGCCTGGGCGGCGCGTCCGGCCTGGGCGATCGTGCCGTTTGAGGATCTGCAGCCGCGCTGGAAGGTGCTGCGCGTGGACGGGCAATCGCCGCTGGATAAGGCGTTTGATGCCAATGCATACGGCTTGAGCGTGCGCTTTAGTTTTGAGGGCAACCCGGAAGCTGCCGCCCGATTGACTGCCGTATCCGGCGGGATTCCGCTCACCAATCGCGATTCATCCAAAATGACGGTGCTGATGCTGACCGGTACGTCCGCGCTGGTGCGATCGGTGGCGGAGCGTATGATTTCGAAGGGTCTGCTGTACCCTGGCGAGGCCGTGCGGGACTGGCTGCGTGAGCCGGATTTTACACATATCAGTAACGAAGTGTCGTTCACCCCCGATTGTCCGCCGCCGAATCCGATGATCATCAGCCTGCAATTTTGCTCCAACCCCGAGCATGCCGCGCTGTATGAAGATGTTGGCGTGGATATTGTGGAGCTAACCGGCAATCACCTGGCCGATTTTGGCATGACGCCTTTCCTGTATTCGCTGGATCTTTTTCAGCAGAAGGGTTGGCAGGTGTATGGTGGCGGGCACAATTTGCAGGAGGCGCGGCAACCGTTGAAGATTGAGCATAACGGCAACAAAATTGCCCTGTTGGGGTGCAATTCGGCCGGACCGGCGCATGTGTGGGCCACCGACGCGACGCCAGGCGTGGCG
>DAOUGY010000084.1:0-4951 GCA_034428975.1 Anaerolineaceae bacterium
TGCGTCCAAATGTGCGTCATCGGGCGCAACACCTTCATCGGCGCTGGCTCGACCTTCACCGATTACAACCTGGTGCCCGCGCCGCTGAAGGCGCGCGACGCCAACGGCGAGCTGAAGCCGTCCAACCGGCCGGTGCTGGGCTCGTGCGTGGGGCACAATTGCCGCCTGGGGGCGGGGTTGATCGTTTATCCGGCGCGCACCATAGAATCGGACGTGGTACTGGTTTCCTCGAAAGACCGGCGCGTGATCGACCGCGACATTACGTATGAAGACAGCGACCATCACAAGATGCGCTCGGGCGGGCTGCACCAGCGCCTGTACCCGCGCCCCGGCGAGGGCGGCGGTGCTTCGTGGTGAAATGGAGTGAATACGCCCCTGATATCGGGGGCGTATTTCTTGATTCTCGCACGGGCCGCCGGCCTGCGCGATTGTCTTTACGGTTGCTTAACAACCGCTCGTTTCGGGTTGCCTTAAATCCGCGGATCGCGTAAGATTAATTTCCGAGTCTTGTTTTTTGTTCCTTCATCGGTTTAATCTCATCATTGGGGAGCGGCCGCAGGCCGTCGTCAGGGAGGTTGCATGGGAAAAGCCCGTTTGCTCATTGTTGAAGACGATCCAGATATTTCCAACATGTTGAAAATTTACTTTACCAGCCAGGGCTATGATGTGGATGCCGCCCTGCGCGGCATGGATGCCCTGGAAAAAACGCGCCATTCCATGCCGCATCTGATTGTGCTGGATATCATGCTGCCGGATATCGACGGTTACGCGGTGTGCCGCTCGCTGCGCACGACCACGCGCACCAGTCACATTCCGGTCATTTTTTTGACGCAGAAGGATGAGCGCAGCGACCGTTTGCAGGGCCTGGAACTGGGCGCGGATGATTACATCACCAAACCGTTTGACATTGAGGAATTGAAGCTGCGCGTGCAAAACGCCATTGCCCGCTCGGAGCGCGAAAGTCTGACCGACGCGCAATCGGGGCTGCCCTCGGGCCGCTTGATTGAGGATCAGTTGCGCCGCATCATCCGCCAGAAGGACTGGGCGTACATGGATGTGCACATCAATTTCTATGACGCCTTCAAAGACGTGTACGGCTTCATCGCCGCCAATGATGCGCTGCGCTTTACCGGCATGCTGCTGGGCGAGGTGATTGACGAACTGGGCACGCCCAACGATTTTGTGGGCCATGCCGGCGGCGACAATTTCATCCTGATCACCGGCGAGGCCAACGCCCCGGCGGTGCGCCAGCGCATCAAGCAGCGTTTTGCCGAAGAAGTGCAGACGCATTACAACTTCATGGATCGCCAGCAGGGCTTCATTCTGGCGCCGGACGACACCGGCAAGATGGTGCAGGCGCCGTTGATGACCCTGTCGGTCGGCGTTGTTGCGCCGTCCACGCATGTGATCTCGGACATCCGCCAGATCACCGAACTGGCCGCGGAGGAGCGCCGCCAGGACAATCAGAACACCACGCGAGGCTGAAAATTGAATGTCCGGGCCTAGCGCGTTCGGCGTAGCGGTGCTGATGCTCGTGTTGGGGGCAGTGTTCTGGCTGCTGATCCCGCTATTGACGCGCGCTGTTTCGCGAATGCGCCCGCAAGCGATCCCCAGGCTGCCACAGGCGACCGACGGCGACGATGCGCTGGTGGTGGTGCGCCCGGGTGGCAAGGTGGATTACCTCAATCCCCAGGCATTGCGCCTTTTCCAAATGTCCGACGAAGACGCGCCCAATTTGGAATGGCTGGCGCGCCAGATGCGCCCCAGCGACCGCTTTATCCAATTGTGCGCAGGAGAAGGCTCGGGCGAATTTACCATTCATAGCCGGCTGGTGCAGGCGCAATCTTTTTATGTCCATTCGGCTGTCCAACCCGTCATGGCGGTGATTCTGCGCCCGCAAGAGAGCGAGGCCACGGAGCTGCATGGCGGCGGAGCCGCCGCGCAGACCTTGCAGACGATCGCGGGCATGGGCCAGTCGATGGCCGCCAGCCTGGACCTGGATGAGACTTTGCGCGCCGTGCTGGTCAACGTGCGGCGCCTCATCCCGGCTGATTATTTTGAAATCACCCTGTGGGACGCCACGCACGAAGAACTGACCCCGTACCGGCTGATCGGGCAGCTGGATGATGCCCGCCTGGAGCCCGGACGCGAGCGCTATCGCAGCGGCGAGGGTTACTCGGGGCATTTGATCCAAACCCGCGCGCCGCTGGCCGTTCCCGACACCGATGACAACCCGCAACTGACGCCCGCCAGCGACCGGCATGCCTTTCCGGTGCGTTCGTACATTGGCGTGCCGTTGATGGTCAGCACCGAGCTGATTGGCACGCTGGAAGTGGGCGCGCTGCAGCGCGACGCGCTGCAAAGTGATGATCTGAACCTGTTGCAGCTCATTTCCGGGCAGGCGGCCGTGGCGGTGCACAATGCGCTGCTCTACCGCGCCGAGAAGCATCGTCTGGAGGAGCTGTCTGGTCTGGCGCGCATGGCGCAGGCGCTGGGTTCGGCGCGTGAGCCGGGCACCTTGTTTGCGCGCCTGGTGGATGCGATCCACCCGCTCTTTAATGTGGAGATCGTTGGTTTCCTCATTTTCAATGAGAATACGCGCACCCTGGAAGGGCAGGCTCCGTTTCACGGCCTGCCGGAGCAGTTTGTGCAGATTTACCGAACGTCCATCACACCCAACTCACCGGCGGAAACTGCCCTGTTGAGTCAGGATGTGATCATGAGCGAGAACGCGGCCGAAGACAGCCAGTGGGAAATGTTGGAACTGGGCCATCTGGCGCAAGCCGCCAGCCTGCGTGAATCGGTGCTGGTGCCGCTGACCTCCGGCGGGCGCATGATGGGTTATTTGCAGGCGTCCAACCATCGCGACGGGGTAACCAGTTTCACCTCCGACGAACTGCGCCTGCTGATGATTGTGGCCAACCAGGCGGCATCCATCATTGAAAACGCCATGCTGGTGCAGCAATCGCGGCAGCGTGCCATGCGCGCCGAGGCGCTGCGCCGCGTGGCCAGCCTGGCCAGCTCGGCGGCCAACCTGGATGAGATTCTCAAGTTTTCCATTCAGGAGCTGGCGCGCCTGCTTCAGGCGGATGTGGCCGGCGTGCTGCTGGTGGATGAAACCCAGGGACTGCTGGGCTTTCACGAGGCTTCGGTGATGGGTGATCTGCCGCGGCGCGCGCCCGGGATGCGCACCGACGACCCGCAGTTTCCCTTCACGGCCACGGGCAGTCAGCGCGCCTGGCGCACCGGCTCCGCCGAGCAGGCGATTGTGCCGTTCTACCACCAGGTTTTGCACATGTGGGACGTGAAATCAGCGGTGGTGGTTCCGCTGGTGGTGCGAGATGTCGGCATCGGCGAAATCTGGTTTGGTTCGCGCCAGGCTGAATTCTTTGATCAGGGCGACCTGCAGGTGGTAACGACCGCCGCCGGGCAGTTGGCCGGCGTGGTGGAGCAATCCACCCTGACCGCGCAAACCGATGAAAGCCTGCGCCGCCGCGTGGAGCAGATGACTGCGCTGACGCGCATCACCCGCGAGTTGAGCACGTCCCTCGATTTCCACTACCTGCTGCAAATGGTGTATGACGAGGCGCTGCGCACCACCCGCGCCGATTGCGGCACGATTCTATTGTTCGACCTGAATCGCGCGATTGCCGGGCAATTGTTGGTGCGTTATTTTGTGGGTGATACGCCCGGGGACATTTCCGACCTGGAAGCGCAGGTCATTCAGCGCCGCCAGGCCGTTTACCTGCCGGATGTGCGCCAATCAGACCTGCCCGCGCCGCACGACGAAGTGCTTTCCGCGCTGGTGGTGCCGATTTACTATCAGGAATATCCGGCCGGGTTGATGCTGCTGCACGGGAAAACGCTCAACCGATTCGACGCGTCCTCGGTGGAGATTGCGCAATCCTTGGCGGCCCAGGCTGCCGTGGCGCTGGGCAATGCGCTGCAATACGAGGAACAGATCCGACGCGGTGAATTGCTGAAACGCGAGCTGGAAACCCTGGCGCGCCTGTTCCAGGTGACCAAATTAATGCGCACCAGCCAACCGCTGGAGCAAATTTTGACCTCGATTGCCGAAGCCATCCGCGAAGCCACTCCCTTCCAGTCGGTGGTGATCAGCCTGGTGGACGAAGGCGCGGACACGTTGCGGCGGGTGAGCCGCGTGGGTCTGTCCGCGGAGAAATGGGAGGAACTGCGTTCGGTGACGCAGTCCTGGCGGGTGGTGCAGCAGCTCTTGCTGCCCGAATACCGCATCGGCAATATGTATTACATTCCGGCTCACCGCCGTCCCTCCGTACCCGAGGCCATCCATTCGGTCAAAGTGCTGCCGGTGAGCGACCGCCGGGAAGCGGATGGATGGGATTCGAGCGACCTGTTCCTCGCTCCGCTGTACGACAGTGAAGGCAAACCGATGGGGCTGGTCAGCGTGGATGCCCCGCGCGACAACCGCCAACCCGACCGCCCGACATACGAGGCCATGGAATTGTTCACCATGCAGGCGGCCATGATGATCGTGTATCACCGCCGCCTGACCCAGTTGGAAAACGCCCAGGACGAATTGAGTACGTCCAACCGCCGCTTGCAGGAATCGGCGCAGAACGCCATCACGCGTCTACCGGCGCTGCTGCATCGCGAGCTGGAACAGACCATCACCATTCAAAAACTGCACCGCCAGTTGGGACGCTTCGACGCCGCCCTGCAGATTGCCCAGATTGCCGCGCGCGAGAACGAACCGGCGGCGGTGGTGCGCGTGGTCGCCAGCGAACTGATCACCCGCCTGGGCATGCAGGTGGCCCTGATCGGCGAGCAGACGCCGGACGGACCGCACATTTTGGAGAGCATCGGCAGCCTGCCGGAGGGCGTGCTGCCCGAAGCGCTCTTTGGGCAGCGCAATCCGCTGCGCCAGATGCTGGCGGACGGCGTCATGCCGCTGGTGGCCGACCTGACCGGC
>DAOUGY010000085.1:0-7170 GCA_034428975.1 Anaerolineaceae bacterium
TATATTGAGGAGAATCTCGACCTGCTGCGCGCCGGTCTGGGCAACATGGTGCACCACATCAAAATCGCGCGCAAGTACGGCATCCCGGTGGTGGTGGCGATCAATTCGTTTGCCACCGATACCCCCGCCGAACTGGAGCTGATCCGCCAGGCGGCGATCGGCGAGGGCGGCGCGGAAGACGCGGTCGTCTCGCGCCATTGGGAGCTGGGCGGCGAAGGCGCCGTGGACCTGGCCAAAGCGGTGGTCAAAGCGGCCGAAAAGCCCTCCCACTTCCAGTTCCTCTACCCGCTGGACACCACCACGATCAAAGAGAAGATCGAAGCCGTGGCGCGCGAAGTGTACGGCGCCGATGGTGTTGATTACTCGCCCGAGGCCGAAGCACGCATCGAGGAGTACACCCGCCTGGGCTTCGACAAGCTGCCCATCTGCATGGCCAAGACGCACCTCAGCCTGAGCCACGACCCCAATCTGAAGGGTGTGCCGACCGGCTTCCGCATCCCGGTGCGCGACATCCGCGCGTCGGTTGGCGCCGGCTTTGTCTACCCGCTGCTGGGCAAGATGAGCACCATGCCCGGCCTGCCCACCCGCCCGGCCTTCTACGATGTCGACATCGATCTGGAGACCGGCCAGGTATACGGCCTGTTCTAAGCATTCGGGTTCATTGCGGCGGTCCGGGAAACCGGGCCGCCTTTTTTATTGCCGGGCGGAATGGGGTACAATCATTGCAGCCCGCACGGGCTGAAAGGATCGAACATGGCCATTTTCTTATCCAAATTCCTTCCACTGCTGGTCTACCCGGTGGGGTTGGCCTGCCTGCTGCTGGCCGGCGCATTGATCACCCGGCGGCGCGGTGCGTTGACAGCTTTTGCCGCGGCGGCGCTGGTGGTGCTGCTGCTGGCAGGCAACCGCTGGGTGGCCGCAGGGTTGGCGCGTTCGCTGGAATGGCAATACCTGCCGCTGGAGACGGTGCCGCAGGCCGAGGCGATTGTGGTGCTGGGGGGCGGCACGGAGCCGTCGCAATACCCGCGCAGCGGGGTGGAGGTCAACGCCGCCGGCGACCGCGTGCTGTACGCCGCGCAGTTGTACCGCGAAGGGCGCGCGCCCAGGATTTTGCTGAGCGGCGGCAGCATCGCCTGGCAGGACGGCACGGGCAGCAGCCCGGCGCAGGATATGGCCGAGATTATGCGCCAGTTGAACGTGCCGCCGGAAGCGATCTGGCTGGAGAATCTGTCGCAGAACACCGAAGAAAATGCCGCTTTTGGGGCGGCGATGTTGAAGGAAAAGGGCGTCACGCGCATTTTGCTGGTCACGTCGGCCATGCACATGCCGCGCGCGGTGGCGCTCTTCCAGGCCCAGGGGCTGGAGGTGATTCCCGCGCCGGTGGATTACACCATCACCGAGCAGGGTTGGGCCAACCTGACCAGCGGCGGTTGGCAGCAGTGGATCATCAACTGCCTGCCGACATCGGGTAATCTCTCGCTGACCACCAATGTGCTCAAAGAATATTTTGGCTTGCTGGTCTATCGCTTGCGCGGGGTGATTTGAGATAAGAGGATAGTGGTTGGTGGGTGGTACGTAGTGGGTAGTCGGTAGTGAAGAAAATAATGGAAGATCTCGACGCCGGAGACGGCGTCGGGTTCGTTTATTAATCCGTTACGATCCCCCGTTATTTAATGCTCAATCCCATATACACCGGCGTGTTGCCGCTTTCATTATTCTCCAGCGCGGCCACCAGCATGCTGGGCTGGCCCAATTCGCCCAGGCGCAATTCCCAGCCGCCGATCACTTTACGCAGAAACAGGAAGCGGTTGGCATCCACCCAGCTCACGCCGTAGGCGTCGATCACATCGGTCAGCAGCTCCGGGGCGGAATCCGGCCCGGCGACAAAGGTGCTGGGTCCGGCGCCATCCATAAAGGCAAAATGGCGCGCATCCGGCGCCCAGATGATGTTGTTGATCTGCCCTGTGCGGTATTCGCTCGCTCCGCTTCCGTCGTATTGGGCCACCATCAGCGTGGACAGGCTGCCGGAGGGGTCCACACGGGAGATGTAGGCGATGTGCTCGCCGTCCGGTGCATGCAGCGCATCCATGAAGAACAGCGCGTTCACTTCTCCCAATTGCACGGCAGGTTCACCATTGGCCGGGATGTTCCACAGCGTGGACGGTTCGGGAGTTTCCGTCCACGGTTCCGATGGCGGAATGGCCATGCGCAGCGCCGATCCGTCAGCCGTCCAGACCGGGTCGGCGTAATACAGATACTCGCTGGCGGTGTTGATGTCGTGGTAGGTGAAAACATTGGCGCGATAGTCCGTCCCATCGGCGTTGACCAAATGGACGGCGCGGTGCTGGGCCACGGCAATCTGACTTCCATCGGGTGAGTAGCGGAAAAAGCCGCCCTTTCCGGGTTCCAGCAGCGTGCTCTTCTCGCCGGTTTCGGCGTTGACGAGTCGCAGGTCGTCATTGAGCATAAAACCGGGGCCTTCAAAGCGCGGCGTGGTGTTGTAGGCCAGCGTGTGCGTGCCGGGCACCCATTGCACCTGGGCCGGGCCGGTGGTGATGGCAAACTCCATGCGCGGCAGCGCGGCAAAATCGGCCTCGCTCACCAGTTCGCGCACGCCGGTGCCGTCCGGGGCGATCACCCACAGGCCGGTGCGCACGTAGTCCGCCGAGCGGGTGTAGGCAACCCATGCGCCGTCCGGCGAAATCAGCGCGCTGGTCACGTCGCCGGTTTCAGACAACGCAAGCGAAGAGACGCCGTCCCACACCCACAGGTTACGGGCGGTGTCGATATAGGTCACAAGCAGCCGGTTGGGCGTATCCGTTGGCGGGGCTGCGGGGAGTGTCGCCGTTTCAGCCGGGGTGGGGGAGGTTTCTGGTGAATGCGTGGGGGGGGTGGAGGGGGCCGCCGTCAGCGTGGCCGCCACGACGCTGGCCACGGCGTTGGGGTCCGGGGGGATTTCGGGCGCCTGGCATGCACCGAGCAAGAGAACCGCCCCCAGCAAGATTTGACGTAGGAAGGTTTTCATCGCGTACCTCGGGCCAATTGAGTGGATATCCTATTCTGGATTATAACGGATTTGACGTCCGGCATTAATTTTGTATAAAATTTGTACGAAGCTTGAAATCTGTACAGTCGAATGAGCAAAAACCAACTATAATTATCGTCTAAGTCGGTGGACAACCATCAGACAGGAGGAACGATGGATCTTTACAGCAAAGAGGCCGTGTCGATGGATGTCGGTCAACGCCTGCGCGCTCTGCGCGAGGAACGCGGCATTTCCATGCGCTCGCTGGCGCGGACCAGCGGTCTTTCGGCCAATGCTTTGAGCATGATCGAGCGCGGCCTGACGTCCCCCTCGGTGAGTACGTTGAACAAACTGGCGGCCGCCCTGGAAGTGCCGATCACGGCATTCTTCCGCGAAGAGCCGTCGCGTAAAGAGGTGGTCTTCTGCAAGGCGGGCGAGCGCGTGCGCGTGCCGTTCATGCGCGGGCTGTATGAAGGCCTGGGCGGCGAAGCGTACACCGGGCGCGTGGATGCCTTCATGCTCACGCTCGAAGCCGGCGGCAGCAGCGGACCGCACGGCATGGTGCACACCGGCAATGAGTTTGTCTTCTGCCTGCGCGGTCAACTGGAATACACAATTGTGCATGACCGTTACCTGCTGGAAGCAGGCGACAGTCTGATTTTTGGCGCACACCTGGTCCACCGCTGGCGCAATCCGGGGCATACGGTGACCAACGCGATCATTGTGGCCTCGTGCTTTGAAGGCAACGAGCATCCCAGCGAGTATCACCTGGCGTCGTCTTCACGGGATGATGAGCCGGTCGCCGAGAGCGAAGAGGTCTAGCTCCGATGGATGTAGTGAAGAAATATTACAAAAACGTGCCGGCCGATGTGCTGCGCAGGTATGAGCAGTTCCGCGCCGCGCACACCCGCCGCAGCCTGGACGTGGACGGCGCGCGCTGGGAATATACCGTGGCGGGCAGCGGCAGTTCGACCTTGATGGTGCTGCCGGGCGGCACGGGCATCGGTGAAAGCCTGTTTTTATTGACCGATGCGGTGGAACCGGATGTGCGCGTGGTGTGCGTGGTCTATCCTCCGGTCCGTTCGGTGGCGCAAGTGGTTCGCGGCGTGCTGGCAATCATGGATGCCGAAGGCATTGAGCGGGCGCATTTCCTGGGTCAGATTTTCGGCGGAATCGTCACCCAGGTGTTGATCCACCAACATCCGCAGCGCGTGCAAAATGCGCTGCTCTCGCACACCACCACCTCGTCGCCGCCGGTGGATGAAGCTCTCAAGCGCGAGCGCGTGTTGAGCATCCAACGCTTCCGTGGCGTGCTGGTCAAAACGCCCTTCTTCATCATGCGCTGGCTGTTCCGCAACCAGCTCAAACGCCAGATCCAGATGTTCGATGTGCCGGATCGCGAATTCTGGACGGCCTTCTATAATGAAACCATGGGTCGCACCACGCAGCAGATGCTGCTGGCCAATTACGACTGCATGATGGATTTCCTGGAAAACTACCGTTTCGAGGGAGCCGATCGCGCTGCCTGGGACGGCAAAATGATTATTCTGGAGTCGGATGCCGACACGGCCATTCCCGAAGGGGAGCGCGAGGCGTTGAAAGCCTTGTACCCCGACGCGCGCGTCAAGACCTTCACCGGCACCGGCGACATGCTGACGGCGCTGTTCCGCGACGAGTATCTGGCGCTCTTGCGCGATCTACTGGCTCTGTAACCCCCCGGTTTACAAACGAAAACTCCCCGGCGTGATGACGATCCGGGGAGTTTTTGATTGGGTTGGTTATGGCCCCGGTGTGGGGGGCAGGGCGCGCTCCAACTCTTCCACCTGGTTGGCCAGGTCGCTGATGCGCTGCTGCACAGCGGTGACGGTGGCGCGCAGGGCCGGCAAGGACACATCCGGGCGCGGGGTGGCAACGTACGGCCCGCTGAGCGGCGAACCAAGCTGCACGGAGCGGAGCAGCAATTCATCGCCCTGGCGGTTCAACTCGGCCAGTTGCGCGGCAAGTTGGGCGCGTTCGGCGGCATCGGCCTGGCGGCGCGTTTGCAGCGCACCGGGCACGAACAGCACCGCCGCCGCCACGACAGCCAGCAGAAGGATCGCCAGCGCGGCGCGCGCCAGCCGTTTGATCGGCAGACCCGGCTGTGGACGCGCGGGTGCACCGGGCGGCTCGGTGGCGATATCCTGGATCAACCATTGGGCGCGCAGCGCGGCTTCGGGCGCGGCGGGGAGTGGCGAGGCGGGTCGGGCGGGGGCGGGTTGGGGCGGAGGCGGGTTTTGCAGCAGAGCCACCACGTCAGGCAGTTCGTCGCCTTCCGGCAGAGGCGCCGGTTTGGACGGCGTCGGTCGGGCGGCGCGCCGCGGGGCGGGCGGTACGGCGTCCCCGGCGCGATTTTCGTATTGCGCCAGCGCGCCGCGCGCCATGGTGCTGTGCGGGTTGTGCGCCAGGCATTCGCGCATCACTTCGGCGCGGTGGGCATCGTCCGGCTGGATCTCCGCCAACCAGGCCCAGGCAGTCTGCATCGACGGGGCATCGGTCACCAGTTGGCGCAGGACGCCTCTGGCTTCGTCCAATCTCCCGGCTTGCGCAAGATCAATGGCGGACTGCAGCAGTTCCTGATGCGAAAGCATACCCACCTGTGGTTCGGCAGTCTGATGAATAGATTATAGCGATTTGCAGGCAAAAAAGGGGATTAGAGATTCAACCAGCGTGCCGCCACCGAAGGCAGGTTGGTGATGGGACCCTGCACCAGCTTGCAGGTGGGCAGCGATTCGATGAACAACTTGCCGTAGCGTTTGGTCAGCAGGCGGCGGTCCAGAATCACCACCAGGCCGCGGTCGGATTGGGTGCGGATCAGGCGGCCAAAGCCCTGTCGAAAGCGCAGAATGGCTTCCGGCAGGCTGTATTCGTTGAAGGGATCGTCGAAAGTTTCCGACCGGGCGGCGATGATCGGATCGGACGGCACGTCAAAAGGCAGTTTGGCAATCACCAGTACCGAAAGCGCTTCGCCGGGGATGTCCACGCCTTCCCAGAACGCGCGCGTGCCCAGCAGCACGGCCTTGTCGGTCTGGCGGAAGGTTTCCAGTAAAATGTTGGTGGAGGCGCCTTCGCCCTGCTCGAACACCTCGATATCGGCGTCCGCCAGCGGTGCGGCAATGGCCTGCGATGTGCGCTTGAGCTGCGCGTACGAGGTGAACAGCACCAGCATGCGCCCGTTGGTGGCGCGTGCCAGACGCACGATGCCCTGCTCCAGCAACCGCTGGTAGGCGTTGGCGTCCGACGGTTCGGGAATATCGTTCACCAGATACAGAAGCGCCGAGGTCTCGTAATCGAAGGGAGAGCCGAGCACCAGTTCATCGGCTTCGTCGGCGCTCAGTCGCGTGCGCAGGTAATCAAATTCACCGTGGGCGGTGAGCGTGGCCGAGGTCAGCACAATGGACGTTTTGGTGTGCCACAGGTTCTTTTCCATCATCGGGCCGATGGTCAGCGGGGCGATCTGCAGGGCCAGCCGTCCGTTGTTGGGTGAGATTTCCACCCAGTAGATGAAATCGGGGTTGGGGCTGGTGACCATGCCGGCCATGTTGATGTGCGCCTCGTACAGGCGGCGGAACACGCCGCTGACCGAGCCGATTGTCTCGCCGACGGCTTCCTGTTCGTCTTCATTGGCCTCGCCGGCGCCCTTGATGATCTGTTCGACCAGTTTGAGCAGCAGCGATTGCGTCTCCTGGGCGGCATCCCAGGCCATTTCCACCTCGCCCCACACCGGCAGGGTGCGCGTGGCGGGCAAAATGCGTTCCTGCTGGCCGTAACTGCTGACCGGACGGCCTTCGCGGCGCTCTTCCATGAAATAGTCCAGCGCCCGGAAAAACTGCCCCGTGTCGTACTCGACGCGAAAAGCCAGGTCGGTGGCGCGCGCGACGGTTTGCTCAAACGCGGCCAGGTCCGAAGGCGGAAGCAGGCCGCGCATCTGACCCAGCAGTTTGGCCAACAGGCCAGAGGTGGACCCGCCCAGTTCGCGGATCAGGCGCGCCAGGTCGCTTTGCGTCACGCGCGCCGAGAGCGCCCCGGTGGTGGCGGCTTCCATGTGGTGGCCTTCGTCTATGATCAAATACTGGTATTCGGGCAGTACGCGATTTTCGGTGATCACG
>DAOUGY010000086.1:0-6709 GCA_034428975.1 Anaerolineaceae bacterium
GATATCCGTATGATCGCACTTCAAGATGGGCGGCGCATCCACCGGCGCCCACAGTGCATTGGCTGCCGGCTGCCCATTGCCCGCCGGAATTAGCGCAAAATAAACCACCGATATCCAGCGCTTCGGACCACAGCGGCCCGGATCACCGTAAGTGTACAACTGCTCCAGGTAGGCTTCGCAGTGCCCGATCGTCTCCTGCAGGCACCGTCCGGCCGCGGCTTCCAACCCCTCCGCCGCGCCAACGGGTCGACCCGGCAGCTCGGCCGGGGTGTTGTTCGTCAGCAGAACCTGCAAACGCGAATTGCGCAAGGTGAAGATCACCACGCGCACATCCAATGAGCCGATAGATTGCAGATTTTCGATCGCGGGCATCGGGTTGCAGGCTACCTGGGAATGGGATCGGATTGTTTTTCACCCACCGGGGCAAAATCTAGGCCGGATTTATTATATCTTAACTGGACATCCCGCACTATAATATTAAATTAGGATTCACACCCGGCTGGAAGGCACGTGAATCGGCACAAAGCTTGCACAATTCAGGGGAAATGGTATGGAGGAGGGAGCATGAATAAACGTCTTATCACCCTGGTGACGATTTTACTGGCAACCGCCATGGTAACTGCATGCAATCTGCCCATCGGGCAGCAACCCCCGGCCGAAACACCGGTCATCGGGGATATGGAATTGACGCTGACCGCCGCATCGCAGAGCGGTTTATCTGCCACCGCCACCCAAATGGCGGTTCGCATTCTCACCCTTTCGGCCCCGCCCACCGCCACACCGCTGCCCAGCGCCACCCTGCCGCCCACGGCCACGTTGCTGCCCTCATCCACGCCACTGCCGCCGGCCACGGCCACCCCGGTCATTTCCACGGCCGCCACCGGCCCCACGCTGGGCGCGCCCTGGCGCACCGGCCCGCGTGTGTCGGCCGCTTATCTCTACAAAGCCCCTGTGATTGACGGCAACTGGGGCGAATGGATCGGCCTGACCAAAGAGTTTGCCGCGGATGCGGTTGTATTCGGCAAAGACAACTGGAGCGGCAAAACCGATCTCGGAGCGGCCTTCATCGTCGGCTGGGACAACGACAACCTGTACCTGGGCGCCAAAGTCGCCGATGATAAATATGTTCAGAATTCCAGCGGTCAGTACCTTTACCGTGGCGACTCGCTGGAAATTCTGGTCGATACCGATCTGGATGGCGATTACTACGTCGAGAAGCTCGACCTGGACGACTACCAGTTGGGCATTTCGCCGGGTTCCCCCACCGTCAAAAGCGGCCGCGAGGCATATCTGTGGTATCCCGCCGGGTTGGCCGGGTCGCGCGATGAAGTGGAGATTGCCGCCACCGCCGAAGATGGCTTGTACCGCGTGGAAGCGCGCATTCCCTGGGAAGTGTTGAACATCAATCCGTACGACGGCCTGCGTCTGGGGTTTGTCTTCTCGGTTTCCGATAACGACAACAGCGAATTGATCCTGCAACAAAGCATGGTATCGAACGATGCGTACCGCAAACTGACCGACCCGACCACCTGGGGCGAGTTGGTGCTTGGAAAGTAAGTCGCACCGGTAACGCACAGGGGCTGCCCGAAACACTCCGGGCAGCCCCTTTTTCATTGTTTGGGATCGCGACCTTACGGCTCCAGATTCATACGCCGCAAAATCGCCTGCAACTGGCTCAATGTGACCGGTTTGCCGAGGTAATCGTCCATCCCGACGGCCAAATACCGCTCGCGCTCCCCTTCCATCGCATTGGCGGTCATGGCAATGATCACCGGCTGGCGCTCGCGCGGGAACTGCGCACGAATGCGGCGGGTGGCTTCCACGCCGTCCATTTCCGGCATCAGCACGTCCATCAGCACCAGAGAATAGGCCTGTCGTTCCAGCGCCTGAATGGCTTCCACGCCATTGGTCGCCAGATCCGCCTTCCAGCCCAACTTCTCCAACATACGCAGCGCCACTTTCTGGTTCACCGCGTTATCTTCCACCAGCAGGATGCGGTGATCACCAACAGGCGGTCGCTTTTGGGCCAGCACTTCGGTATTGGACGTCCGCGCCGCCGACCGGTGCGGTACATTGGCGATTTCCATCAACAGGTTGTACAACTGCGACTGGCGGATGGGCTTGCTGAACATGCCGCGGATACGCAAGTGCGACGGCACATCCGGGCGCATGCCCAATGGATGCAAAACGATCCACTCCAGCCGCCGATTGGGGAAACGCTGCTGGATCTGTTCGCACACACAGTCATTGCGGCCCCAATCGCTGTTCACGTCCAAAATCACCACATGAACTTCCGGCATGCGCTGCAAAGCGTTCACTGTCTCAATAAACGAACCGGTGGAAATGGATCGAACGCCCCAGCCGTCCAGTAGATTGACAATCATCTGGCGGGTGGCGCCGTTGTCCGAGAATATCATCAGCGGCGCAGCCTTCGCCAGCAGGCTTCGGTCGTGTTCGTCTTCCGCCGCATGTTTAACCACGGCGGTCTGAATGGTGAAGCGGAATGTTGAGCCACGATTGACTTCGCTTTCCACCGAGATGGTTCCGCCCATCACCTCCACCAACCGGCGCGAAATCGCCAGCCCCAGCCCCGTTCCGCCAAAACGCCGCGCCGTGGAGCTTTCGGCCTGGGTGAACGGCTCAAACAATTGCGGAAGGCTCTCCGTTGGGATGCCAATGCCCGTATCGCGCACTTCAAACGACAATTCCCAGTGGCCGTTCACCGCACGGCTCGACAGGCTCAATACCACTTCACCCTGCTGGGTGAACTTTACGGCATTGCCCAGCAGGTTCAACAGCACCTGCCGCAACCGAATGCCGTCGCCTTCCACGATCTGCGGCACTTGGCTATCGATCCAGTAAGCAATGTCGAGATTCTTTCCAGCCGCCATCGCCGCCGCCTGATCAATGGCTTCTTGCACGCAATCCCGCACCACAAACGGCTGCTGTTCCAATTCCAACCGGCCCGATTCAATTTTCGAGAAATCCAGTATGTCGTTGATGATCGCCAGCAGCGTTTCACTGCTCGAACGGGCCGTGTCCACATAATCGTGCTGCTCATCGGTCAGGGGGGTGGTTTTCAGCAGGCTGGTCATGCCCACAATCGAGTTGAGCGGTGTGCGGATTTCGTGGCTCATCGTGCTCAAAAAAGCGCTCTTGGCCCGGTTGGCATTTTCGGCGTTCTCTTTGGCGTCTTGCAGCATGTGAATCGCCAGCTTCTGCTCATGAATATCGCGCCCGACGCCCTGAATTTCGACGATATTCCCCTGCGCATCCCGAATGGCGTAATCTTCCCAGCTTAACCAGCGCCAGCCGTCCACCGTCATGGCGCGCTGCTCAACATACACGCGATACGGCGGCTTTTCCAGCTCTTCCATACTATTCAGCGTGTTGGGCAGATCCTCCGGATGCACCAGTGGCATGAACTCTCCACGCAGCAGTTCCTCGCGCGATTTGCCAAATTTGTGGCAATAGGCGTCATTCACATAAGTGAAATGTCCGGCGCGATCCACACGAACGATCATTTCGTTCTGTGATTCGAGAATACCGCGCAGCCGTTCTTCGCTATCACGCAAAAGCCGTTCCATCCGTTTGCGTTCACCGATTTCTCTTAAGAACACCAGAACATGCGAATCGTCCAAACTGGCCGCCCGGAGTTCGAATTCCGTGGTTCGATCTCCCTCCACCCAAACAAATTCATCTTCAACCACCGAATCACTTTTCAGCGCGCGGTGGATGATCGATTGGGCTTTTTGAACATCGTTAGGCGAAAGCACCTCATCCAAAAACCGCCCGGTGTACATGCCGGGAGGAATGACCCCGCTTTCCATTTGGTTGATCTTCAAATCAATAAAGCGGCCGCGGCTGTCCAAGACAAAAGCTCTATCCGGCAGGGCATGCAGGATTTGTTTTTCGCGCTGCCCACGATCCACCGCCAGTTCCCCCATGCGGTCGAGGTGATTAATTCCGGTCAGGTATCCGCGGCGTTCGATGGCGCCGTTTTCGGTTGGCACCAGGCTGGAAATATCCTGCACCCAGGTGATCCGTCCGCTGGGCGAAACCACGCGATACACCAGATCCACCACCCCGCGCACTTTGAGCATGACCAGGTTGGACAACACACGCGCAATGTCTGCCGGGTGGATGCGTTCCCGCCAAAGCTGCACCCAGGCACGCCCCCCAAATGCCTGATGCCCCGCGGCATGGGTCACGCGCGGGTTCATCTCCAGCAAAACTTCTTCCGGCCAGCTCAGGCGATAATGCAGCGGCAAGCCGCTGTCCAATTGATCTTGCACGGTGATGATCTGCTGTTCCACCGCCAAAATCTCGGCGCGCCGGAAAACGATCAGTGTGGCGGGCTGCCCGTGAAAAAGCGTCTCACCCCGCGCAAACTGGAAATGGTCCGGCAGGTCCGTCCACAGAGCGCCGACCAGCCCATCCAACGGCACGCCCCGTAAATCGGCAGCCGCCTGATTGGCAAACAGCACACCGTCCGCGGCGTCAAGGCAAACAACCCCATCCTGCAATTGCGTCAGGATAGCGTCCATCTCCCCGTTGGCATGCATCAGAGCATACCGCAGTTGTTCAAACACTGGTTGTATGGGTTGAATTCGGGTCGACACGTTTCCCCACTTCATCATCGGCTATGCATTCCCTTCCATTATACCCGTTGTTCCTTCAGAATTGATCCCCTGCTCCGTTGATCCTCATCTCAAATCTGTAAGCCGGATCACGCTCACCCCTCCGGAGGCTGGTTTGCTCCCTTGACAAATAGAACCTATATTCTAAAATAAGAGTATGGATGCCTTGCAGCGCTTGCAAACTCTCACCGCCCCCATGCAGCTTGAACCGGCCGAGGACACCGGCTGCCCGATGCTTTCCGGCTCTGGCACTGAAGCCGTGGTCGTCAGTCGCGCCGCCCTGCCCACCGGCGGACACATTCGCCTGCTCAAGACCCTGCTCACCTCGGTGTGTGAGCGCAATTGCTTCTACTGCCCGTGCCGCGCCGGGCGCGACACCCCACGCGCCAGTTTCCGGCCCGATGAATTCGCCGGTTTATTTATGAATCTGCAGCGCTCCGGGGTGGTCGATGGGCTGTTCATCAGCTCCGGCATTGCCGGCGGCGGCGTGCGCACCCAGGACCGCATTCTCCATACCGCGGAAATTTTACGCCGCCGCTTGGGATTCCGCGGCTACCTGCACCTCAAGCTCATGCCCGGCGCCGAAAAAGCCCAGGTGGAACAGGCCATGCGTCTGGCTGACCGGGTGTCCATCAATCTCGAAGCGCCCAATCCGCGCTGGCTGAGCGAACTGGCTCCACGCAAGCAATTCATGGACGAGTTAATGCAGCCGATTCGCTGGGCGGAAGAGATCCGGCGCACGCAATCCGATCACCTCGGCTGGAACGGCCGCTGGCCATCCTCCACCACCCAGTTTGTGGTGGGCGCCAACGGCGAAAGTGACCTGGAATATCTCGGCACCACCGAAACCCTTATTCGCCGCTTTGGACTGAAGCGCGCATACTACTCCGCCTTCAAACCGGTGGAGAACACCCCACTTCAAGACCATGCGGCCGCCTCGTTGACGCGCGAACACCGCCTGTATCAGGCCTCTTTCTTGTTGCGCGATTACGGCTTCGACCTGGAAGACTTGCCTTTTGAAGGCAGCGGGAATCTCCCCCTGCAACTCGATCCCAAATTGGCCTGGGCTCAAACGCACCTGGCCGAGCGACCGTTGGAAATTAACCGGGCATCGCGCAGCGAATTGCTGCGTATTCCAGGTTTTGGGCCCAAAGCAGTGGAAGCCGTGCTGGCGGCGCGCCGCATCCGCGCCTTGCAAGACATCAGCGCCCTGACCCGACTCGGAATTCAGGCTGAACGCGCCGCGCCGTTCATCCTGCTGAACGGCCACCGCCCGGCGCGCCAACCCATGCTTTTCAACTTCGCTGCGCCGGCCCCGGCTTTCGGTGCGACGTGATGTTCAAAATGGTATTGAGCACAAACAACCCGGCCGCCGCAATCCACATCGGTTTCCAAATGCGCGCCAACGGCCACCAGTAGAGCATGACGGTCATCAGATAAAGCAACACATACACACCAAAGATCCAGCCTGGTCCGTTGGCCCGCCAATCGATCTTCAGGCCATATTCCACCACCAGCCCAAACATCCCCCAAACAAGGTACATGAATCCGCCGGCCCACAGCCACCACTCCCGGCCATTCAGCAGGAAGATGAGACTCACGGCTGCGGCAGGCAGACTCATCCAATACACCACCCGGCCCCATCGCAGGGCAGTTTCAAAGCGCCATTTTCGCAGCGCAAAGTGCAGCGCCAGCATGCCTTGAAAGAAGAAACTGATCCCCACAAAGATCCATTCCGACGGATTTAGCTCGGGCATGGATTGCTCTCCTTTCAGCCACTGCGGGGCTTATGGCGAAAATGTGAAGCTGTCGAGTGTATGGTTGTAGACCGTCCAATCTTCTTTGTCGCCGACATGCAGGAAGACGATCAGATAAAGCTGGCCGTTGTGCGCAAAATAGTAGCGATCATCGGCATACGATTGTGGGCTGCGGTTATGCCTGAAATGGATGGCCGGTTCTTCGCCGATCTGAGTGTCGTCCTGGCGATTTTCGCCCGTGAGGAAATGATCCGTCAGCCACTGCTCCAAATCAACGCCCACCGGCGGATGATATTCCTCGCGTTCCGTCGG
>DAOUGY010000087.1:0-4098 GCA_034428975.1 Anaerolineaceae bacterium
TCCACCACGGTGTAGCCGTTGTTGGACAGGATGGTCTTGACCAAATTCTTGCCAATGTCATGCACGTCGCCGTAGACGGTGGCCAGCACCAGCGTGCCCTTGCTGACGCCTTCCTTGCGCTCGAGGAAATTCTCCAGGTAGGCCACGGCCTTTTTCATCACTTCGGCGGATTGCAGCACAAAGGGCAGAATCAGCTCACCGCTGCCGAACTTGTCGCCCACTTCTTTCATGGCGGGCAGCAGCACGTGGTTGAGGATATTCACGGCGCATTCGTGGCGGGTGGGAAACTCACCGCGCGCCAGAATTTCGTCCATGTCCTTGTCCAAATCTTCCTTGATGCGATGCACAATGCGGTGATGCAGGCGCTGTTCGGCGCTCATCCCCGAAAGGGCCGTCTGCGGGCTTTCGGCGCGCATGCCAGATGCTCCGGACTGGGCAAAATATTCAATCACGCGCTGCAGCGCATCGGGGCGGCGGTTGAAGATCAGATCTTCGCACAGGGTGCGTTCGTCTTCGGAAATGTCGGCGTAGGCGCGGACTTGTGCCGGATTGACAATGGCCATATCCAGCCCGGCCTGCACGCAGTGATACAGCAGCACGCTGTTGAGTACGGCGCGCGCATTGGGGGACAATCCGAATGAGGCATTGCTGACCCCCAGCGAGGTCAGCACGCCGGGCAGCTCGCGCTTGATCAGGCGAATGCCTTCCAGCGTGTCCACCGCCGAATTGGCAAACTCGGCGTCGCCGGTGGCCAGCGTGAAGGTCAGCGCGTCGAACACCAGGTCGCCGGGCTGCAGGCCAAATTCACCCACGGCGATATCGTAAATGCGCCGCGCCACTTCCAGCTTGCGCCCGGCCGTTTTGGCCATGCCCTTCTCGTCGATGGTCAGGCAAATCACCGCCGCGCCGTACTGTTTGGCCAACCCGAGAATGCGGTCGGCTTTGGCGCGCCCGCCTTCCAGGTGGGTGGAATTGATCAGGCAGCGCCCGGGGGCGGTCTTCAGCGCCGTTTCCAGCACGTCTGGCTCGGTGGTGTCAATCACCAGCGGCACGCGCACCACCGGGGCAAGGGTTTTGATCAGACGGCGCATCGTTTCGGCTTCGTCGCCGCGCTCGGTCAGCGCGGTGCACAGGTCCAGGCCGTGGGCGCCGTTCTCCACCTGTTGGGTGGCAATACTCAACGCCGATTCGAGGTCGTTGGCCAGCACCATTTGCTTGAAGTTACGCGAACCCTGCGTGTTCAGGCGCTCGCCGATCAGGAAGGGGCGCGGCACCTGCTGCATGGGCTGGGCCTGAATGGCCGAGGCCAGGCGCGGTTCGCTGAAAATCGGGCGAGGCGCGCGCGGCTTGCGCCCCAGGCGCTCCACCAGCCGGCTCAAATGTTCCGGGGTGGTGCCGCAGCAGCCGCCCACCACCGCCACGCCGAATTTTTCCACAAATTCGGCCAGCGCTTCGGCAAAGGGTTCGGGTTCCAGCGGATAAACCGCCTGGCCGTCCACGTTCAGCGGTAGCCCGGCGTTGGGAATGCACGAAATCGGCAGGCGGGTGGTCTCGCCCAGCGTGCGGATCGGTTCGCGCATGTGTTCGGGGCCGGTGGAGCAGTTCAGGCCGATCACGTCGATCGGCAGGCTCTCCAGAATGGTCTCCACCGCGCCGATGTCGGTGCCCAGCAGCATGCGACCGGTGGTGTCCAGCGTCACCTGGGCCTGAATGGGCAGGGAGATGCCGGTTTCCACAAACGCTTGCTGCAGGCCGGCGATGGCGGCCTTGACTTCGAGGATGTCCTGCGAGGTTTCGATCAACAGTAGGTCCACGCCGCCTTCAATCAACCCGACGGCCTGTTCGCGGAAAATGTCGGCCAGATCGTCAAAGCGCACGTTGGACAGTTCGGGGTCGTTCATCGAGGGCAGCTTGCCCGACGGGCCGATCGAACCCGCCACAAAGCGCGGGTGATCGGGGGTGGAAAACTCATCCGCCAGCCGGCGCGCCAGACGCGCGGCGGCGCGGTTGATCTCCAGCGTACGCCCGGCCAAACCGTATTCGCCCAGCGTCAGGCGGTTGGAGCGGAACGTACAGGTTTCAATCACATCCACGCCGGCTTCCAAAAACGAGCGATGCACCGTTTCCACCGCCTGCGGGTAACTGATCACCAGATAATCATTGCAGCCGTTGGTGCGCTCGCCGCCAAAATGCTCGGCCGTCAGGTTTTGGCGCTGCAGGCTGGTGCCCATGGCGCCGTCGAAGATTAAGACACGCTCGTTCAGCGCGTCCAGATAGCGGTGATGGGTGGTGCTTCGCGTCATTGCTCCTCCACAATCCTTCTCAACAGTCTCTCCAGTGCAATAAAAAAGCCTCTCCGCATTTGAGAGGCACGCCTTGAACAAGTCGCAACCCTCATCTTCCAGAACGCCCGCGGCGGGCGATTTCTGCCGGAATTGGCACCAGCGTGCAGGCTGGTTGCCGAGGTTTCGCAGGGCCGGTCCCTCCACCTCTCTGGATGAGTGGGATTTGCATCCCGGATCAATTGTGGATCAAAGTGTACCACAATGGTGGCATTGCGTCAAAGTCCCTGCAGTCGGTGTATACACATTGGGGTAGTGTCAACATGGCATAAGAGATGCACACTCCGGGCGTGGATTGAATATCAAATGAAACAGGTTGGGATATAATTCACCTGGAGACCCAAACGCCATGCAAAAAATGCCGACCTTCACCCCCTTCCTGGTCATCAGCCTGCTGTTAAGCGGCATCGGCTGGGGGGGACTGTTCAGCGTGGTATGGTTCACCCTGCCGTACCTCGGCCCGCGCTGGTTGTTCTTCTTCATGATCATGCTGGCATTTTCCGGCGTGGCTCTGCCGGTGGTGTATTTCTTCAATTACCGCTTTGGGCGGGTGCCGCGCGCCGATGCGACCGTGATTTTGCGACAGGCAATTGAGGTCGGCCTGTATTTCGATCTGCTGGCCTGGCTGCAATTGGGGCGTGTGCTCACCCTGCCGTTGGCCCTGATCTTCGCCGCCGGCTTCATCTTAATCGAATCGCTGCTGCGCATGTGGGAACGCAGCAAGTGGAAGCCCCCGGAAACCAGCCATGCCTGACCTGCGCGATTTGCCCGCCGTCGACCAACTTCTCGGGTCTTCGCACGGCCTTCGCCTGAGCGAACAATTCGGGCGCGCATTGACCCTGGAGGCCGTGCGCGCTGTTTTGTCTGAAACGCGCGCCGCCTGGCAGCCCGGCGCCCACCTGCCCGATCGGGATGCACTGCTGACCGCCGCCGAAACGCGCCTGGAGGAATGGCTGAAGCCCACCCTGGTGCCGGTGATCAACGCCTCGGGCGTGGTGCTGCACACCAACCTGGGGCGTGCCCCGCTCAGCGCGGCGGCCCTGCAGGCTATTCAAACCCTCAACAGCGGCTACTCCACCCTGGAATATGATCTGGACAGCGGCGCGCGCGGCTCGCGCAGTGTGCATGCCGAAGCGCTGCTCACCCGCCTGACCGGCGCGGAAGCCGCCCTGGTGGTCAACAACAACGCCGCCGCCGTGCTGCTGGCGCTCGGCGCGCTGGCCCGCCGCAAACGCGTGATCATTTCACGCACGCAACTGGTGGAGATCGGCGGCGGCTTTCGCGTGCCGGACGTGATGGCGCAATCCGGCGCCAAACTGACCGAAATTGGCACGACCAACCGCGTGCACTTGAGCGATTACGAAACCGCGCTGCAGGAACCGGCCGGGCTGGTGATGCGCGCCCACCCTTCCAACTTTCGCATCATTGGCTTCACCAGCGAACCGCCCCTGGCCGAAATCTGCGCTGCGGCCCACCGCGCCGGCGTGCCGGTGATCGACGACCTGGGCTCGGGCACCCTGCTGGACACGGCGCGCTTCGGTCTGATCCACGAACCGACCATTCAAGAATCGCTGGCTGCCGGGGCGGACGTGGTGTGCTTCTCCGGTGACAAACTGTTGGGCGGCCCGCAAGCCGGCATCCTCATCGGCCGCAAAGACCTGATCGCCAAAATCAAAAAACATCCGCTGGCGCGCGCCGTGCGCGCCGATAAGCTGTGCCTGGGGGCGCTCTCTGCCACCCTGCTGCACTACCTCAA
>DAOUGY010000088.1:0-11582 GCA_034428975.1 Anaerolineaceae bacterium
GCCAGCAGCCCCCAGCCGGCCAACAGGCCGATGAGCAGGCCCACGACCACATCCGACAGGTAATGCACGCCGGTGGCGACGCGCGCCAGGCCGACGAGCGGCGCCCACAAACTGAGCAGCACGGCCAGCCACAACGGTCCCAGCCCCCAGGCCAGCACGGCCAGCAGCGCGGCGCGCGCGGCATGCCCGGAGGGGAAGGAGTGCGGGTCGCGGCTGCGGTACACGGCGCCCCATTCGCCCGCGGGGCGCTGGCGGCGCACGCTGAACTTGACCGCCAGCACAAACACGGCCAGCCCCAGCACGCCCAGCGCCATGACGATCGCCAGGGTGCGCCATTCGCCGCGCGTCAGCACGGCCACCAGGGCCAGCCCGGCCAGCCAGAACCATGAATCGCCGGAGTGGGCAAAGAAGACGGCAGCGCGCCACAGCGCGCCGTTTTGCCCGGGCAGGCGCAGGCGCGCCGAAAGGCGCGCGTCGTTGTCCAGCAGGGCGGTCAGGTTCATCGGTTCGGCTCCAGGCGGGCGGTCAATTCGCTGTGCAAAATCTCAAAATGCTGCGGGTGGGTCAGGTCCATGCCGGCTTCGGCGAAGGGACACAGCAGGGCGCGCGCATTCATCTTGAAGCGCTGGTTGATCGATTTTTCGGCTTCGGGCAGGGTGAGCTGGCGCACGAGCAGCAGGAACATCGTGTCATAACCGATCAGGCTGACCTGGCGCAGCGGGCTGCGGTGCGAGAGCAGCAGTTTTTCGAGGAAAGGGTGGCCGCTGTCGATGCGCTCCAGGCGCACGCCGGTCAGCTCGGCGCTGCACACCTGGCGGTCTTTCAATTGCGACCAGGCGCGGCGGGTTTGCGGAAAGCGCGCTTCCATGTCGGCGCGGTCGATGAAGGTATAGTAGAAATCGGCATCGTCCGCCTGCACCTGCGCCACCATCCAATCAATGGCCGCGGGAGTCACGTCGGGGATGTCGCAGGTGAGAATCAGCGCATGGCGCGCTTCGGGGTGGTCCGCGCGCAGGGCATTGGCGGCGTCTTGCAGGCCGGCGAGCAGGTGGGTGTTTTCGGGCAACAGGGTCAGCGGTTTGGCGCAGGTCAGGTCGGTCATGGGCGACAGCCCGACGACGGTGACGCTTTCGACGTGTTCACTGGCGCCGAGCGCATCCAAAACCCATTGAATCATGGGCTTGCCGGCGATGGGCAGCATGGCTTTGATGCCGCCGCGGGTGAGGGCGTAGAGTGGATCGGATGGAACGGGACTTCCCCCTGCGGTTACGATGACATTCAAACCGGGCTCCTGCCGGCGGGGATCACCGCCGGTCATCGGCAGTATACCCCAGCTTTCAAAAGCCTGCAAACGGGGTAAAAAAAACACGGCGCCGAAATCGACGCCGTGGCGGAACGTGGGGGGGTGAGCCGCGATTAGACGGGCCGGGCGGATTTGTGCCAGAGCAGGACGGTGGCGGGCACCACCGGTTGCGGTACCAGCAGGTGATCGAGATGCAGGCGGCGTACCGCCGAGTACAGGATGCGGTCGACCATCTGGGCGTAGGACAGGCCGGCGGCGCGGGCGGCGTAGACCAGCGAGGCCTGTTCGGGGTCGGGGTTCATCAGCGGCAGCGGGTTGACTTCCAGGATATATGGCTGGCCGGAGCGGTCGACGCGCACGTCCATGCGGCACACGTCGCTCAACTCCAGCGCCTGCATGGCGTCCAGAGCGAGCTGCTGCAATTGGGCGGTCAGCTCGGGCGAAATGTTGGCCGGGCAGACGCGGTACACATCGCTGATGGCCGCTTCTTTTTGGGCGTTGTTGTAAAAGCCGGTCGGCGAGACGATTTCCACCACGGGCAGGGGCGCATCGCCCAGCACGCCCACGGTGAACTCACGCCCTTCGATGTATTCTTCGACCAGCACGGGCGAATACACCTGGGCATACACCCAACGCACCTGCGCGTCCAACTCGGCGGGCGTCCAAACCACGGCATGTTCGTTGATGCCAATGGAGGAGCCTTCGTGCGCGGGTTTGACGAAGAGCGGGTAACGCAGGGTATGGGCCGGGATTTCGGCGGGATCGGTGACGATAATCGAATCGGCGGTGGGCAGCCCGGCGAAGCGGAACGCGCGCTTGGCAGTGTGCTTGTTGTGCGAGAGCGACATGCCCAGCACGCCCGCGCCGGTGTAGGGTATGCGGTGCATATCCAGCAGCGCGGGGAACTGCGCCTCACGCGAGACGCCGTAATGCCCTTCGGCGATATTGAAAACAATGTCCGGTTGAAACTCGATCAAATCCCCCATGCGGTTGGCCTGCGCCGGGAAGTACGCGGCGACGTGGCCGGCGGTGTACAGCGCGTCCAGAATGGCCTGAACGGTACACGCTTCATCCAGATCGTCCCATTGCCCGGGAGGGTCTTCCGGGTTGAGGGGGGCATCCTCTTTGAGGTTTGCCACAACAGCGATTTTCATTTTCTGTCTCCTCAAGTTGAGTGTGATGAAAGTGCGGCGCGGAGCGGGCCGGCGAAAGCCCTGTTCCGTGAGCCAATCGGCGAGTATACACCTTTCCCGTCATTTGAAAAGAGGTGAACGTTTATTTTGTAAGGTCAGCAAGGACAAACTCGGTCGAAAGGATAGTTTATGTCCAATTATACTTGTCCATTCTGCCTATTATTTGTGACATTCATCGTTAAACAATCCCCCATATTACAGGCATTAACCGCCCGGTCTTCCGTGTACTATGTAATTTGATTTTTTGGATCAATCCCAATAACCGCTTCCTATAAGGAGGTCGACGATGTGGTGGCACGCTCTCATTGCAGTCGGGATTTTGGTGAGTGCCATTCAAGCGATTCGATCTCACCGGCTGTTAATTTCCGCCATCTGGCTGGCGGGAACCAGTGCTCTGGTTGCGCTTGAGATGTACCTCTTGGGCGCGCCGGAGTTGGGTGTGATCGAACTTTCGGTTGGCGCGGGGCTGGTGACGGTGCTGTTTGTGTTTGCGATTAACATCGCCGGCGAGGAACCCTTGCCCGACCGCTCCAGGCTGCCCAAACCCCTGGCCTGGTTGGTTGTGGGGGGCGCGCTGGTTTTGCTGGGTTGGTTGAATCTGCCCAACCTGGTGGGGGTGTTTCCAGAATCGGTTCCGTCGGAATTTCAGGTGGTGCTTTGGGAAAACCGCAGCCTGGATACCCTGCTGCAGGTGTTGTTGATCTTCGCCGGCGTGTTGGGTATGCTGGGGCTGCTCTCGAACGGCAAAACGCACGCCGAACCCCCGGAGGCCGGACAATGATCGCCTTCAACATTCCCACCATTGTGATTGGTGTTGTGCTGGGCCTGCTGGGCGTGGGGCTGTACGCGTTGATGATCTGCCGCAACTTGATCAAGGCGGTGGTCGCGCTGCAGATCCTGGTCAAGGGCGCCATGCTGGCATTGGTGCTGGCCGGGCGGATGAGCGGACAGGTGCAGCTCGGGCAGAGCCTGGCGCTGACGGTGATTGTGGCCGATACGATTGTGGCGGTCATCGGGCTGGCGCTGGCGGTGCAGGTGCGCAAGCGCCTGGGCACGCTGGATATCCAATCGCTGACATCGCTGCGGAGGTAGCCCGATGAATATCACCCTGCTTCTTCTATCCATCGGGATACCCTGGGCCGGCGCACTGGTGGTGCGCAGCCTGCCCGATCGCAACCCGCGCCTGCAGCACGGGCTGGCGGTGCTCTTCGCGGTGGCCGCCGGGCTGGCGGCGTTGGGGCTGCTGCCCCTGGCCTCGGCCGAGACGGTCATATCGCTGCCGGCGGGCAGTGTGTTTGGCGATTTCGCTTTTGTGGCCGACGGCCTGGGCGTCTTTCTGGCGGTGATCGCCACCGTGGTCGGCTCGCTGGCGGTCATTTTCTCGGTCGATTACATGCGCGGCGAGAAACAACTCGGCCGCTATTACGGGTACGTGCTCTTCTTCATCGGCGCGATGGTCGGACTGGTGCTGACCAGCAACCTGCTGCTGATGTTCTTTTTCTGGGAGATCACGGCGCTGTGTTCGTACGCGCTCATCTCGTTCAACAACGACGATCCCAAGGCCGTGGCGGGCGGCATCAAGGCGCTGATCATCACCCAGCTGGGCGGCATCGGCCTGCTGCTGGGCGCGATTTTGCTGTACGGGTTCACCGGCAGCTGTGATTTCCGCGTGCTGCTGGCCGACCCGGGGATTGTGCCGGCGGATGTGCTGGCGCTGATGGCCTTCGGCGGGTTGCTCGCCGCGGCGGCCAAATCGGCGCAGTTCCCCTTCCAAACCTGGCTGCCGGACGCGATGGAAGCGCCCACGCCGATCAGCGCGCTGATCCACGCGGCGACGATGGTCAACGCGGGCGTGTACCTGCTGGCGCGTTTCTACCCGGCTTTTGAGGGCGTGCCGTACTGGAAGGAAGCCGTCATGCTGGTGGGCGTGATCACCGCGCTGATGGCGGCGGCGATGGCGCTGGTGGCCAACGATCTGAAGCGCGTGCTGGCCTATTCCACTGTCAGCCAGTTGGGCTACATGGTGTACGCGGTGGGCACGGGCGGGTTCTTTGCCAGCCAGTTCCACCTGTTCTCCCATTCGATATTCAAGGCACTGCTCTTCCTGGCGGCCGGCGCGGTGATCCATTCGGTGGGCACGCGCGACATGCGCCAGATGGGCGGGTTGGGCAAGGTCATGCCGCTGACGCGCGCGGTGTTTGTGATCGGCGCGTTGGCGCTGGCGGGTCTGCCCATCCTCAACGGTTTTTGGAGCAAAGAGCTGGTGCTCGAATCGGGCCTGAAGCACGGACCGCTGTGGATGTACATTGCCATGCTAATTGGCGCGGGTCTGACGGCGCTCTACACCTTCCGCTGCGTGTGGATGGTTTTTTACGGCGAGCCACGCGCGCACTTGCACGGGCATGACGCCGGCACGGCGATGAAGGTTGCGCTCATTCCGCTGGCGCTGGGCACGCTGACCACCTGGCTGCTGGCCGGGCCGTTCTCGCAATTGTTGGGTGAACACAGCCTGCCGTATCACGGCGTGGAAAGCGCCGCGACGCTGACGATTTTGGAAGAGGTGCTGACCCCGCCGACGCTGATCGCGCTGGGCGTGATTGCGCTGGGCCTGCTGGCCTGGTGGCAGCGCGCCGCGCTGGAGGGGCTGGCCCACGCGCTGCGCGGACTGGGCAATGCCGCCGCCGACAGCTTCGGGTTTGAGGCGGTCAATCGCGGCATTGTGCGCGGCGTGCAAGACATGGCCGAGGATATCCGCGGTACGCAAACCGGCCTGCTCCATTGGAATATTCTGGCCATCGCAGCCGGGTTGATCATCGTTCTGGCAATTCTGGCCATGGGAGCATGACACCATGAATGGATCCATTGCATTGACCCTGACCATTGCTCTGCCGCTGCTGATCAGCCCGGTCATTTACCTGATCGGCCGGTTGGAAGCGGAGCGCGGCGCAAAACGCAACCCGGCCGGTTGGCTGGCCCTGCTGGGACTGCTGGCGGCTGCGGTGACGTGGTTCTTTGCCTATCAGGCGGCGCGCGACGGAGACGTGACGCGCACGATGGGCGACGTGCTGCTGCATATGGACGGCATCGGCCTACTGCTTTCGGCGGTGGCGCTGGCGCTGGGCCTGCTGGTGACGCTCTTTTCCATCCCCTACATGGCCGGTGAGGAGGGCGAGGAGAAGTTCTATGCGCTGCTGACGGCCATGATCGGCACGATCATCGGCCTGGGCTGCACCACCGACCTGTTCAACCTGTGGGTGTGGTTCGAGGCCATGGCGATCACGTCGTACATGCTGGTGGCCTTCTACCGCAATCAATCCGGCGCGCTGGAAGCCGGCGTGAAGTATCTGGTGCAATCGGCCACCGGTTCGGTGATGGTGCTGCTGGGCATCGCCCTGGTGCTGGCCGAAACCGGCTCGCTGGACCTGGCGGTGATCCGCGACACGGCGGCGGGGGGCTCGGGGCTGCTGCTGGCGGCCGGGGCGTTCTTCCTGATCGGCTTTGGCGTCAAAGCGGCGCTGGTGCCGCTGCACACCTGGCTGCCCGACGCCCATTCGCAGGCGCCATCGGGCATCAGCGCCATGCTTTCCGGCATCGTTATCGAAGCCGGTCTGGTGGCAATGCTGCGCTCGGTGGGCGCGGTCAGCGCGTCCGGCACGAGTTGGGGCGCGCTGCTGCTGGGGTTTGGCGCGCTAAACATGCTGGTGGGTAACCTGATGGCGCTGCGCCAGACGCAGATCAAACGTCTGCTGGCGTACTCCAGCCTGAGCCACATGGGCTACATGCTGCTGGGCGTCGGCTTTGCGGTGGCGTACGGCGTGGCCAACGGCGCGGCCGGCGCGCTCTTCCACCTTGTCACCCACGGGTTGATGAAGGGACTCGCCTTCCTGGCGGCCGGCACGCTGCTGTATGCGCTGTACATCGCGCGCGGGCAGCACGGTTCGCTGATGCTGGACGATCTGAACGGCGCGGCCGGGCGTTATCCACTGGCGGCTGTGGCGCTCAGCGCGGCTGTGTTGGGCCTGGGCGGGTTGCCCCCGTTGGCGGGCTTCATGTCCAAATGGCAGATTTTCGTGGCCGGCGCCGAAAGCGGGCGCAGCGCGGCGCTGCTGTTGGTCATTTTCGCCGCGTTGAACAGCGTGCTCTCGCTGGGCTATTATGCACCGCTGGTCAACCGCATGTTCCGCCTAAAACCCTCTGCGGCGGTGGAGCAGGGCGCAAAAACCGGTTTGTTGATCAACCTGCCGCTGGTGCTGCTGTTGCTGGCGGTGGTGGCGCTGGGCGTGTGGCCCACATTGTTGAGCGATTTGACGGCGCAGGCGGCCCAAAGCCTGCTGCTGGCCTTTGGCGGTTGATGGAGGAGACCCTGTGGAGATTATCCTGACCCCTCCCCTTGCCTTTCTGATCTACATCCCGCTGGTGGTGCTGTTCCTATTCCTGGGGCGCGCCCTGGCCGGGCCGGAAAAACCCAACCCGGAAAAGTCCAGCGTGTACGGCGGCGGCGAAATTGCCCCCACTCACCTGGCGGCGCCGGGCTACCGGCCGTTCTTCCTGGTGGCGCTCTTCTTTGCCATCCTGCACCTGGCCATGCTGGTGGTGGGCAGCGGTTCGTTGAACGTCACACTGGTGCCCTATTTGATCGGTCTGCTGCTGGCGCTGCTGGCGCTGGTGCTGGGCTGATGCGCGGCGGAATGAAAGGAGAGCCTACATGGAAGTGAAAACCCTCGGCCCCTGGCAAAAAGCGCTGGACGGCATCCGCACCTGGGCGCGCATCAACTCGCCCTGGGTGGTGCATTACAACAGCGGCAGCTGCAACGGCTGCGACATTGAAATTCTGGCCACGCTCACTCCGCGCTATGACCTGGAGCGGTTTGGCATCAAGTTGCAGGGCAGCCCGCGCCATGCGGATGTGCTGATCGCCACCGGTGCGGTCACACGCCAGAGCCGCGACCGTCTGCTGCGCATTTACGAGCAAATGCCCGAACCCAAATTTGTGGTGGCGGTGGGGGCGTGCGCCCTGACGGGCGGCGTGTTCCAGGGCTGCTACAACTGCCTGGGCGGCATTGATGAAGTGCTTCCGGTGGATGCCTACATCCCCGGCTGCCCGCCGCGCCCCGAAGCGATCATCCACGGTGTGGTGGCGCTTTTGGAAAGCCTGAAACGTTCCTAACCCCGGAAAGGCGGAGGCGAACAACCCGATGGAACTTGCGACTGCATTGAAATCGGCCGAAACCCTGTTGCAGCCCTGGGCGCTGTCCATGAAAACGCCGCAGGAAGACCGGCTGGATGTGAACTTGCCCGCCGATCAACTGCCGGCTGCCGTGGCGGCGCTGAAAGCCGAAAAATGGGGCTACCTGTCGGCGATAACCTGTATTGATCACTCCTCACTGGGCGGCGAACAGGCGGATTTGCCGGTGGAAGCCCATCTGGAAGTTCTGTATCACTTCTGCCACGGTGCGGCGGTGTTGAGCCTGCGCGTGGATGTGCCGCACAGTCTGGCGGTGGTGCCCAGCATTTGTGAAGCTTTCCCGGTGGCCACCCTGTATGAGCGCGAACTGATTGAAATGTTCGGTCTGCGCGTGGACGGCACGCCGGATACCAGCCGCTTGCTGCTGCCGGACGATTGGCCGGACGGGGTGTACCCGCTGCGCAAAGAATTCACTGGCCTGGACGCTCCGGCAGTGGAAGGGTGAGGAGGCAGGCGATGGAGAGAATGGACAACAACAACAAATTTATCGTGCCCATTGGCCCGCAGCACCCGGCGCTGAAAGAGCCCGGTCATTTTGAGTTCACCGTGGACGGTGAAATTGTGACCGGCGCGACCGTGCGGCTGGGGTATGTGCATCGCGGCATTGAAAAAGCCACCGAGGCGCGCAGTTTCCCGCAGGTGCTCTATTTGATGGAGCGCGTGTGCGGCATTTGCTCCCATATTCATGCCATGGCATATTCGATCGGCGCCGAAAAACTGGCCGGGGTGACCATTCCGCCGCGCGCGCAGGCCCTGCGCACGATGATGGCCGAGCTGGAGCGCATCCACAGTCACCTGCTGTGGCTGGGCGTGGCGGCGCACGAGGGCGGTTTTGACACGCTCTTCATGTACGCCTGGCGCGACCGCGAAACGGTGATGGATCTGATGGAGAGCATCAGCGGCAACCGCGTGCAGCACTCGCTCAACATTCTGGGCGGCGTGAAATATGATGTGAATGATGCGCAGATCGATGCCATCCGCCGCGGCGTGGATTTTCTAGAAGAGCGCACCCATCACTACATGAGAGTGGTCACCACCGACGAGACGTTTCTGGCGCGCACGCGCGGCGTGGGCTTGATGAGCCGCGAACAGGCCGAAAGCCTGGGCACGGTGGGGCCGACGGCGCGCGCTTCGGGCGTGGACATCGATATTCGCGATTCGGCTCCCTACGCGGCTTACCCGGATTTTCCCATCCGGGTAATCACGGACGAGGGCGGCGACCTGCTGGCGCGTTTTGTGGTGCGCCTGAAAGAGCTGTTTGAGTGCTACCGCATCCTCCGTGAGATTTTGGACCACTTGCCGGCAGGCGAGTTGACCGCGCGCTTCCCACGGCGTGTACCGGAGAACGAAGCCATCAGCCGGGTGGAAGCGCCGCGCGGCGAGCTGTTCTACTTCCTGCGCAGCAACGGCAGTGACAAACCAGAGCGTATCAAAGTACGCACACCCAGCCTGTGCAACTGGTCGTCGGTGATCAATTTCGCCGTGGGCCACAAGCTGGCCGACATGCCGATGATTTTGGTAGGCATCGACCCGTGCTTTTCGTGCAACGACCGCCTGGTGACGGTGCGGCGCGGCAGCGCAGCGCAGCACTGGACGTGGGAAGACCTGCGCCGTTACGGAATCGAGTATTACCGATGAACATCACCCTTCACCCCCTGATTTCGTTGTTGATCTTTCCGGGCGGGCTATTCCTGCTGCTCTACGGCCTGTTGTATGAGTGGATCGACCGCAAGCTGGTGGCGCGCTTCCAAAACCGCATTGGTCCGCGATGGTTCCAGCCGTTGGCGGATGTGTTCAAGCTGCTGGCCAAGGAAGAGGTTATTCCGACGGACGTGAACCGCGCGCTGTTTCTGGCGCTGCCGGTGGCCGCGCTGGCCGCCGCGCTGACCGCCGCGTTGTACGTGCCGATGGCCGGGTTGAAGCCGGCTTACAGCTTCCGCGGCGACCTGATCGTCACCCTGTACCTGCTCTCGATGATGACGCTGTGCATCGGCCTTGCCGGGGCCAACACGGTCAACCGTTTTTCGCTGATGGGCGCGACCCGCACGCTGACGCAGTTGTTCTCCTACGAAGCGCCCTTCCTGTTGGCGCTGCTTGGCCCGGCGATGGTCAGCGGCACCTGGACGATCGGCGAGATCAACGCGGGGGCGCAGCAGGGCCTGTGGTTCATCGTCAGCCAGCCGATCGGTTTTCTCATCGCGCTGATCGGTTTGATGGGCAAGCTGGAACTGCCGCCCTTTGACGCGCCGGAAGCCGAGACGGAAATTGTAGCGGGCGCATTCACCGAGTACAGCGGGCGCGGGTATTCGCTCTTTCGCATCGGCAAAAACGTCGAGCTGGTCATCGGCCTGACGCTGGTGGCGGCCTTTTACCTGGGCGGCATAGCCAGCCCGCTGGAATTCCTGTGGAAAACGCTGCTTCTGCTGCTGGTCACCGCGGCTCTGCAATCGCTGTTTGCCCGCCTGCGCATTGATCAGACCGTGGGCATGTGGTGGCGCACCGGGGCAATCCTGGGTGTGGTGCAGTTGTTGGTGATCATTGTGGGCATTTACATGCGGCCCATCCTGTTTGGAGGTTAAGCCATGACCATCGGTGTAATGTTCTCCGATATCCTCCGCTCGTTCTTCAAAAAACCCTTCACCGAGCATTACCCGTTCGAGCGCAAAGAGACGCCTGATCGCCTGCGCGGCAAATTCATCTGGACGCCGGACAAATGCACCGGTTGCCAGTTGTGCGTGAAAGACTGCCCGGCGGACGCTATTGAGCTGATCGTGCTGGATAAGGCCACCCGGCGCTTCATGATGCGCTATCACATCGATCGCTGCACATTCTGCGCGCAGTGTGTTGAAAGCTGCCGCCAGAACAGCATTCACCTGTCCAATGCGGAATGGGAGCTGGCTTCGCTCAACAAGGGCACTTTCCTGGTGGAATATGGACGAGACGAAGACCTGCGCTTCTATCTGGAAAAGACGGCTGGCGCAAGCCCTGAACAGCAGCCCCTCGCCGGCGAATGAACCGCCGCGGGTGGCCGTGTTGGGGGTGGGCAACGAACTGAACGGCGACGATGCGGCTGGTGTGGCGGTGGTGCGGCGATTGCGCATGCGCCTGCCGCCCCGGCCGCAGGTGTTGCTGCTGGAGGGCGGCGCGGCGCCGGAGAATTTCACCGGGGTGCTGCGCCGCTTTGCGCCGCACTGGGTGGTGCTGGTGGATGCCGCGCAGATGGGTGAAGCGCCGGGCTGTATTCTTTGGCTGGACTGGCGCGACGCCGAGGGTTTGAGCGCCTCCACGCACACCCTGCCGCCCACCGTCCTGGCTGAATTTCTGATCCATGAAATTAGTTGCGGGGTGGGGCTGCTGGGCATTCAACCCCGACAGATTGATTTTGACGAACCGATGTCCGCGCCGGTGCGCAAAGCCGTACGGGCGGCGGCGGACGGCCTTGCCGCTGTGTTGGGCGGCGCGTCTTCCTCAATCCAACGCTCATAATCCGAGTCGCCCTCTGAAATTGGGCTGAAGAATCGTCAGGGTGCAGCCGCATTTTGCGATATACTCGACTGCATCCAGGACGACATGGATGGTTTAATTCCGGGGAGGGAAGCATGGAAATGGATGTGAGTGCAGTAGCAGAGAAAGAAAAGAGCAACGCGGCATTATCATCGGTCGTGGCGGCGGTGGGGTTGACGACATTCAAGATCATCGTCGGCGTGCTTACCGGCAGCCTGGGTATTTTGGCAGAGGCCGCTCACTCCGGGTTGGATCTGGTGGCAGCCCTGGTGACGTTTATGGCTGTGCGGGTTTCGGGTAAACCGGCGGACCAGCAACATACCTACGGTCACGGCAA
>DAOUGY010000089.1:0-3072 GCA_034428975.1 Anaerolineaceae bacterium
ATATCGACGTTCAGAACGTCCTGCTCAACCCCTCCTGGGCGGGCCCAACCTGCAGAGATGACTGGTTATTTTTCTCTTTTTTTCGTGTCTTTCGTGTGTTTCGTGGTTAATTTCTCTTCATCCACCCCATCCTGCAAATTCTTCTCCCCCCAGCGCAACCGTCTCCACCACCTGCCCGCCCCGCAAATAAAAGCGCACAACCCGCGGCAGCAGCCCGCTGGTCACCTCATAATTGATTGTCCCGGCCAGTTTGGCCACCTCGTCGGCGGTGATCTGCCCGCCGCCCTGCCGCCCCACCAGCACTACCTCATCCTCAAGCTGCACGCCAGGGATGTCGGTCACGTCCACCACGAACTGGTCCATGCACACCCGTCCGATTAACGGTGCGCGCTGGCCGCGTACCAGTACCTGCGCCTGGTTGGAGAGGATACGGTGAAAACCGTCGCCGTAGCCCACAGACACCAGCGCGGCAATCGTCTCGCGCTGCGTGACAAAGGTGCGCCCGTAGCTCACCCCCGCCCCTGCCGGCAGCCGCCGCACCCGGCATACCCGGCTCTTCAACGCCAGCGCCGGGCGAATCTCGAAGGGCGGCGCCCACTCGCTGCTGGGCGCCATGCCGTAAAAGGCGATCCCCGGGCGCACGGCCTTGAAATGCGCCTCTGGCAGGCGCATGATGGCAGCCGAATTGGCCGCGTGCGGCAGCGGGATGTCGATGCCGGCATTGTGCAGCCCGGCCAGCACGCCGTTGAACACCGCCAGTTGATTGCACGCGTGGGTCTGATCCAGGCTGTCGGCGGTGGCGAAGTGCGTGAAGATGCCCTCGACGAACAGGTTGGGCAGCATTTTCACCGCCCGGATGAATTCCAGCACCTCTTCCGGCAGCAGCCCGTAGCGGCTCATGCCCGTATCGACCTTGACGTGCACCGCAATCGTCCTGCCCGCTGCGCCGCCGGCCGCTGAGAGCGCCCGGGCGGTTTCGATCGTCATCAGGCTGGGGGTCACGCCCCATTTGGCGACGTATGGCGCGTCGGTGGGCGGGCAGTAGCCCATCACCAGCACCGGCGCGTCGATGCCCGCCTGGCGCAGCTCGATCGCCTCAATGACGCGGTGCACCGCCAGGCGCGTGGCCCCGGCCTGCAGCGCGGCCCTGGAAACGGGCACCGCGCCGTGCCCGTAGGCATTGGCCTTGACCGCCGGCATGATCTCCACGCCCGGCCCGACGTGCCGCCGGATGGCCTGCACGTTGAACGCGATCGCGTCCAGGTCGATTTCAGCCCAGTTGACGAATGAATGGTTCATACTGCCTCACAGATTCCATTTTCACAATATTCAATGGATGGCCCGTAGGGGCGGGTCTGAGACCCGCCCCTACCCACAACTCACAACCCGCACAACCTTTCAGATAATTCCCACAACCGGCGGCCCTCATCCTCCCGCAGCGCGTAGGCGTCCGGCGCCAGCGGGCGCGAATCCTTCCAGTAGATTGCGTTAGCATCCTCCAGCACGTCCGCCGCCAGGTGCACAATCGTCGCCGCGCCGTATTCGGGCGAGCGGCCGCCGCGCGCGCGCAGCCCCCACACCAGGCTGACCAGCCCCCCGGTGCCCTTCAACCCGATATCGGTCTTCACCAGCCCCGGGTCGGCAGCATAGGCGCGCAGCCCATCTCCGCCGTAGCGGCGAATAAACTCTGCGGTGAACAGCACGTTGGCCATCTTCGACTGGCGGTAGGCGGTCAGCGTGAAGTAATTGCGCCGCAGCATCACGTCGGCCCAGTAAATGCGCGCGCCGCGGTGCGAGCGCGAACTGGTGGTGATCACCCGCGCCGCCTCCGCCTTTTGCAGCGCGGGCAGCAGCTCGTGCGTCAATAAAAATGGCGCCAGGTGATTGACCGCGAACTGCAGCTCGTAGCCGTCGACGGTCGGCGTGTACCAGCTTGCCACCGCGCCGGCGTTGTTGACCAGCACGTCCAGCGGCGCGTCACCCAGCCGCGCGCGCAGCTCCGCACCCAGCCCCCGCACCGCCTGTTGCGACGACAGATCCGCCACGGCAAACTCGATGCGCGCGCCAGGCGTCCGTGCCAGGATTGTCTGGCGGGCCTCCTCGCAGCGCACCGGCGAGCGCCCCACGCCGATCACGCGCGCGCCGCGGGCAGCCAGCGCGCTCGCCGCCGCCAGGCCGATACCTGAACTCGCCCCGGTGATGATGATTGTTTTTTTAGTCAAATCCATTCGCAACCCTTTAAGAAAATAACCACGGAGACACGGAGAACACGGAGAAGAATATTTCGAATATGAGAGGAAAAAATGGAAAACTGAGTACCTTTGGAAATTGAGGATAAAGGATACAAGATTTCTTCCCCTTTATTATCAAATGAGTAACTATCCCAAACTATATTTTTTATGTTTTCTTCTCCGTGATCTCCGTGTCTCCGTGGTGAATCACCTTAGAACCCAGTATAATCAACCCCACCCAATTATGGCAGAAATCACATCCCCCGAATCCTACGTCCTCATAACCGGCGCGGCCGGCGGGCTGGGCCGCACCTTCGCCGCCGAGTGCGCTGAACGCGGCTGGCACCTGCTGCTCACCGATTTGCAGGCCGCGCCGCTCGAAGCGCTGGCCGAGGGCATGCGCCGCCTGTACGGCGTGCGGGCGATCGCCCTGCCCTGCGACCTGACCGACGCCGCCGCGCGCGACGCCTTCTGGGAGCAGGTCGAAGCGCGCGGGCTGCGCCTGCACATGCTCATCAACCTGGCCGGCACCGAATACGAAGGCCCCTTTCTCGAGCGCAAAAAGCACGAATTGCGCACCATCCTGCGCCTGAACGTCGAGGCCGTCGTCGAAACCGCGCACCGCGCGCTGCTCCGGCGCGCCCCAGGCCGCCGCATGCACCTGCTCAATGTCTCCAGCCTGGCCGGGTTTTACCCCATGCCCAACAAAGCTGTCTATGCCGCCTCCAAGCGCTTCATCCTCGATTTTTCCCGCGCCCTGCGCGAGGAGCTGCGCGGGCAGGACGTCTACGTCACCGCGCTGTGTCCCTCGGGTGTGCCCAGCAACCCGCGCTCCATCAGC
>DAOUGY010000090.1:0-8793 GCA_034428975.1 Anaerolineaceae bacterium
CGCCCTGGGACGCCGCCGGCGGGCCGGTTTTTTTGCTCGGCGCGCGCTGGGATGGACAAGCCCTGCACTGGGAGGTGTGAGAAGAAGAGGGCAGTGATCCGTAACCGGTGCCAGTCGACAGCTCGAAAACGGTCATCCACCCACCCTGGAGATACAGAGCCCGCCTCGCAAGAAGTTCCCAAAAACCTTTTCTGTGTACCCTGTATCTCTGTGGGATATTCCTGGCAAAACCAACCCAATAATCGCACATCAAAAAAACAGGCGGCCGGTCGGCCGCCTGTTGCATCACTATCGTACCTTACCGGCTTCAACCACCGGCCCGTTTGCCGGCGAATCCGGCGGGCGGCCAATGGGCATAATGCGCTGGTGCACGTTGATGTACAGCAGCGATTTCTCCCAGCCGTCCGCGCCGCCCAAAATATCGTTGCCGGGCAGCGTCGGGTCTGTGCGGCGCGAACCCGCCAGCACGCTGGTGTAATCCACCAGGCTCATCTGCGCCGCGGCGCGCTTCAAATCGGCGCCGTGACACGACGTGCAGGCAATCGCCCCAGCGTACCACAGGTTGGGCGTGGTGAAGAGCGGCTGCACATCCTTTGCGTAGGTTCCGCTGCAGGCGCGGCTGTCCGACGAGGTAAAGTCAAAATTCTCGGCCGGTTTGCCCGCTTCCACCCACGCACCGATCAAATCAAGCGCCGCGATGCGGCAATCGCCGGTGTCATACACCTCTACCCGCGCCGCAGGCGGCAGCACCGGCAGCGTGGCCCTGGGCAACGGCGGAATGGGGGTAAATTCACCCGGCGGCGACTGCGGATAGAGCACCGCGCAGCCCCCCAGCACCAGCGCAGCCGCAATCCACAACAGCATGGCTCGTTTCATCATGGTCCACCCCTTTCCTTATGGATTGGCCTGCAGCCAGCGCACATAATTGACCACATCCCAGCGCATGCGGGTTTCGGGCAGGTTCTCGCGCAACGCGGGCATCCCGCCTGCCACGCCGTTGCTGATCACCAGGAAGATCGCGCCGTCGGAACTGGTCACGGCGTTTCCTTCCAGCAAATTGGCCGGCGGGCGCACCCGCAAAAAGCCGCGCAGCGGCGTATCCGCCTTGCCGGTGGCGCCGTGGCACAGCGCGCAGTTTGTGGCAAACAACTGCTTGCCGCGCTCCAGCGAAAGTTCATCCGCCGGCACCGGGTTGACCGGCGCGCCCAGCCCGGGCACGTAGGCCGCACCCTGCACCGGCACCGATTCCGGCGGCAGCGGAAGCGGATCCTCCTGGGCAAAGTACGAGGGTTGGATCTCCATAAAACTGATCCACTCCGGCTTGATCACATCATAGATAAAAAGCAACCCGAGTATGAAGGGGGCCGCGCCGACCCCCAGAACCAGGATCAAGCGTTTGATCATATCTCCTCCTCCGGGCGGTGGATCACTTCGGCGCCCAACTCGTCCATCACCTCGTGCATCTTGCGCTCCAGCTCCACCGGGCATTTGAAAAGCACTCCGATCGAGCCGTGCGTAATGCGCGCGTCATAGCCGCGCGGGCCGTATGTAGGCGAAATCATCTCCAAAAACACACCGAGAAAGATGGCCAGCATCAGGCCGAGCATGGTCAACTCAAAGGTCACCACAATCGACGTGGGAATGGGAAAAATGGGCTGCCCACCCACGCGAATGGGGTACAGGTAGGGCGTGCCAAAGTTCAGGGCCAGCGCAATCAGAAACCCCAGCGCCGCGCCGGCCAAACCGATCTGCCCGACGCGCGTCCAGGCCATCGGCCGCCCCAGGATCTTATCCGAGAACGGCACGCCCGAGATGACCGACATGTCGCGTTCGGATATGCCCAGTTCGCGCAGGCGATCCAACGCCTCGGCCACGCTGTCAATTTCCTCTTCTTTGAAAAGCGCCAGATGAATGGTATCGTTCAGCATGCCGCCCTCCTCACTCCAACTCGGAGATGCTCGTCACCTTGCCCTTGCCAATGCGGCGCAGGCGGTGAGCCATTTGGCCTTCCTGCACTTCCCACACCGGAACCAGCGGCACCAGCCGCGAGGCCAGCAGGTACAGGAACATGAACAGGCACAGCGTGCCCAGCGCGATGGAAATTTCGGTGTAGCGCGGGGTGTAAATGCCCCAGTCAAACGGCATGCGCTGCTCGCTGAGCGTCAGCGGAATGATGGTGTAGCGCTCGGCGTACATGCCCACGTTGACCAGTAGGGTGATGATGAACATGGCCAGCGGATTGCGGCGGATGCGCTTGTTCCACAGCGTCAGACAGGGGATGGCCACGTTGCAGATCAACATGGTGTACCAGATCCAGGCCGTCGGGCCTTTGGCGTGGAAGGAGAGCAGGTCGCGGATGGTCTGCTCACCGCCGTACCAGTGCAGAATGTACTCGTTGAAGAAGAAATAGGCCCAGGCCATGCTGAAGATCAGTACCAGCTTGCCAAAGGCGTCGAATGCTTCCAGACGGATGAAGTAGCGCATGTGCTTCATCGAGCTGCGCAGCACATACAGGATCATCACCACCGCCGAAACACCGGAGAGGATCGCACCGATGATGAAATACGGGCCGAAGATGGTCGAATGCCAGCCGGCCACCTGCGAAACAGCAAAGTCCCACGAGACGATGGTATGCACCGAGAACATCACCGGGATGATGGCGAAGGCCGAGATGGTAATGGCCTTGCGCAAGCGGTGCCATTCCGCTTCGGTGCCGCGCCAGCCCAGCGCCAGAATGCGGTAGATGGTCTGCCGCCAGCCGGTGGAATGATCGCGCGCCATGGCCACATCGGGGATGAGCGGCAGGAACAGGTAGATCGTGCTGCTCAGCAGGTATGTGGTGATGGCCAGAAAGTCCCACACCAGCGGCGAGTGGAAATTGGGCCACAGACCGCGCTGATTGGGGTAAGGCACCATAAAGTAGAAGACCCACACGCGGCCCAGGTGAATCAGTGGGTAGAGCGCGCCGGCCGCCAGGCCAAAGGTGGTCATCAGCTCGGCCGCGCGCGTGATCGGCCGCCGGAATTCGGCTTTGAACACGCGCAAAATCGCCGAGACGAACGTGCCGGCGTGGCTGATGCCAATCCAAAACACGAAGGTGACGATGAACACGCCCCAGTAGACCGGCCGGCGGATGCCCGCCACGCCGTTGCCCGTGGCGATCATGTTCGCCCAGGGGGCAAACAACAGCACCACCACCCCCAGGCCCAACGCGCCCAGCCAGATCCAGTAGGCTCGCCCGGTGGACCGCATGGCGTCCATCACCATGTTGTTCATGTCCTCGCGCGGCATGGGGTCAAGCATCAGATGCTCTTCCTGCAAATGGGCCTCTTCGTCGTGCTCGGCCGGTCGGGCCGCTTCCAAAATTCGCGTCTCAGCCGCCATAGGTGCCACCTCCCTTGAGATACGTCACTTTGGGCAGGGTGCCCAGCTCTTCCAGCAGTTGGTAGCCGCGCTCACTGCGCGCCGCCCGGCTCACCCGGCTTTCGGGGTCGCTCAGGTCGCCGAAGATGATCGCGTCGGTCGGGCAGGCCTGCATGCAAGCCGTCACCACCTCGCCGTCGCGCACGTCGCGACCCTCGGCCGTGGCCTGCTCTTCGCCGTGACGGATGCGCTGCACGCAGAAGGTGCATTTTTCCATCACGCCGCGCCGCCGCACAGTCACATCCGGGTTGAGATAGGAATTCATCGGCGCGGGCAGCTCGTAATCGAACCAGTTGAACACACGCGCGATGTACGGGCAGTTATTGGCGCAATAGCGCGTGCCGATGCAGCGATTGTAGACCTGCACATTGATGTGCTCCTGCTCGGAGTGCATCGAAGCGAAGGTCGGGCAGACCGGCTCGCACGGCGCGTGACCGCACTGCTGGCACATCACCGGCTGGTGGGTGGGTTTCACGTCGGGGAACTCGCCGCTCCAGTAGCGCTGCACGCGCAGCCAGTGCATGCCGCGCCCATAGGCGGTCTCTTCCTCACCCACATACGGGATGTTGTTTTCCATCGCGCAGGCCGTCACACACGCCTGGCAGCCGGTGCAGCGGTCCATGTCAATCACCATACCCCATTTGGTTGCAAGTTTTTCTTCGGCCATTTCGCTCGCTCCTCGTGGTTCGCTCGGATATCTACCGTTATTCATGATCGCCGTACACGCCGCGCCGGCTTTCATAGCGTGCCAGTGCGCGCTTGCGCCCGGTGGGGCTGACCTTGACGCGCACGTCCGCATAGGTCGGGTCGCCGGCTTCGTTCAATGATCCGCCCAGCAGGCGGGCCGGGTTGCTGCCGCGCCCCGCTGCATAGCGGCCCAGCGCGGTGTGCCCCTGCCCGAACGGCAGCGCCACCGTATCGGGCCGCACCGCCGGGAAGAGATAAACCGATGCCTCAATTTCGCCGTACGGCGAGGTGATACGCACCACGTCGTCGTCGCTCACGCCCAGCTTGTGCGCCGTATCCGGGTGAATCTCCACCCAGTTGCTCCACATCACCGTGGTGGCGGCATCCGGCGTTTCCTGCAGCCAGGGGCGGTTCGCGCCGGAACCATCGCCCAACTGTGTGGGGTACACCACCAGATGCAGCTCGTCCGCCGCGGGCGCCGCCGGAACGCCGATTTCCGACACCCGGTGGGCCAGGCTGCCCTTCCCGGTTTGCAGGGCCGGTTGAGTTTGCCACCAGCCGCCGTACTGCAGGAACTGGTTCCAGAAGGTGAGGATTTCCGGCGCGGTGAAGGTGCCGCCGGCGCCAATGTACGGCAGCAGTCGGCTTTGCAAAAAGTCCACTTCGTCCTTGTAGGGCAGCACGCCCGCCGAAAGCAGCACATCGGCCGTCGCGCGCGTATCGTACAGCGGCACCACCACCGGCTGCGCGCCGGAAAGGATCTCGCGGTCGCCGCCCGGCAGGACGCGCTGATAGCCCCAAGATTCGAGTGCGGAATGATCGGGCAGCACATAATCGCTAAACAGGGCCGTCTCATCCGGGAAGGAGGCGAACGAAATGACCGTGCCCACCTTGCCCAGCGCCGCCGAAAAACCCATGCCGGCCGGCAAATCAAAGATCGGATTGACACCGTGCACAAAGAGAGTCTGCACCTGGCCGGCGTTCATGCGCTGCACCAGCTCCTGAACGCCCTGCAGGCCGGTTTCCACACCCGGCGCCGGGTTGAGGAATACCCCACCGGCCTTGCCGGCGTTGCCCACCAGGATGTTCAAGCCGAGCACGGCTTGCGCCGCCGCCAGACCGTTGGCGCTGGTCAACGCCGCACCGCCCGGAATGGCCAGCGCCGCCGGGGTTGAGGCAAACAAATCGGCCAGCGCGTTCAGGCGTTCTTCGCTCACGCCCGATGCCGCGGCCGCCGCGGCCACATCCGCATTGGCAAACAACACCGGCAGCGCACCACCGCGGCGCTGCGCCACCAACTTGCCCAACGCCAGTGCCACCAGCGCTTCGCTGCCGGGCACCACCGGCACCCACTCGTCGGCATTGGCCGAGGTGAGCGACTGGCGCGCTTCAAACGAAACCAGATAACCGCGCGTGCGCGACCGCCCCTGACGCATTTGCCCGTAAGCGCGCGCATAACTGACCGGCGAGAGCCAGGTCTCCAAAAAACTGGCGCCGAACGCAAAGGTTACTTCGGCGTTGGCCATGTCAAAGTACGGCAGGGTTTCTTCGCCAAACAAGGAGCGCGCGGCCTGCGTCAGTGTGGCGCGCGCCTCAAAGGCAGCCAGCGCGCTGTAGCGCACCGGGGCCGGCGCGCCCAGTTTGTCGGCCAGTTCGCTCACCAGGTCAAACAAATGATCCGGCGCATACCCCAGCAGGAAAGCAATGCCCTGCGCCGGTCCGGCCAACGCCTGTTGCACGACTTCCAGCGCGGCGGTCCAATCCAACACATCAAAGGTCTCTACACCGCGCTGCGCGTTTTTCCGCGGCACGGTGATCCGGTCGGGGTTGTATAGCCCCTGCACACTGGTCATGCCGCGCGGGCAGAGCTTGCCGCGGTTGACCGGGTGGGCGGGGTTGCCGTCCACGCGCAGCGCGCGCCCTTCGCGGGTGCGCACCAGAATGCCGCATCCGGCCGGGCATTCGCGGCAGGTGGAGGCAAAAAAGGTATCCACGCCGGTCTGGTTGTACTCGGGCATATCGGCATAGGGTTGGCGGCGCACAGTGCGGGTCGCCGGGCCGCAGCCCACCAGCACAGTCGCCGCAGCGCCCAGGCCGCTGATCTTCAGGAATTTCCGCCGGTCAATGCCTTGGGTCATGGTCTCTCTCCTTGTTGATCAATAATGGCAGGTCGCGCAGTCGGTCAGAAGGGTGTACTTCTCCGGCGCCATGCGGGTGTGACAGTCAATGCACCAGCCCATATTCTGGCGCGGTTGGGGTTCGGCCACCGTCATTTTGCTCACATCGCCGTGGCAGCTTTCACATGCAAGGCCTTTGGCAATGTGTGGGCGGTGGGTGAAATGCACAAAATCGGGCTGCAACGCCACCGGAACCCACTCAATTGGCTTACCGTTGCGCCCGTAACTGGCCACCAGTTCCAGTTTGGGGCGGCCGGTCGTGTCGAACTGCTGGTGACAGCCCCAGCATTTATTGGTGGAAGGCAGCCCCGCCACCGGACCGGTGCTCGCGCCGGTGTGGCAGTACAGGCACTGCACTCCCAGACCAACATGGAGATTGTGCGGAAACGGGATGGGTTGCGCGGGGGTTCGCTGCGACAGGATAAAGGCGGTGGCCACGCCGCCGACCAGCACCAATGCGGCCAAAACCACAAACATGCGCAATCCGGGTTCAAGGTACCATGGGCGATTACGTTTCATGCTCATCTCCTCTTGGATGGGTTATTTGGGTTGGCGTCCACGCAGGGCCCAGACCAGTAAAAGTATGATGCCTATCAACACCCCGGCCACCAGCACATTCAACCCCAGGCCGGCAATCATCGTGCCAATGGCGGTGACCAGACCGCCCAGCGGGCCTTTCAACGGGCCGCCGGTCAGCGGCTGTTCGGTGGCGCCCTGGGGCATCGCCGGTTTCGGAGCGGCGATCTGTTTGCCGCCGGGCAGGCTTTGCGCGTAGAGCAGCACATCGCGCCCGTCCTGGGCCGTCCAACCCAGCGTGTACCCGATGACCATATCGGTGCCCGGCGTACCGAAGCGCGTCTTGTGCAGGAAGCGCCACGGGTCCACCGCCGCCAGCGTGCCCAGCGAGGCATCCATGCCCTCAAAGCGGAACTTCAGGGCGGTGCCGTCTTCGCCGTGGCACGAAGCGCACGAACCGTCAAACAACTGCTTGCCGTGCGCGCTGTCGCCGCCCAGCACCTGCAGCGAGACCGGGTCAATGTACTGATTGTCATCCACCAAACCATTGGCGATGAAGTTGATCAGGTCGTTTAATTGCTCATTGCTCAAATAGGGAGAAAAATCATGCGCGGGGTCGCGCGTGCCGTTCAGTTGAGCCAGCAACTCGTCGGTGGTTTTGGTCTTGCCGGCCGAATACACCCCCGGAAAGCCGGTGAAATTGGCCCCGGCGCGGTAAGCGCCGTCCTTACCCTGATAATCCCAGCCGTGACAGGACACACAGCGCCAGGTATCCGGTCCGCTGCGTGTATTGCTGGTTTGCCGATCCCAAACGGGCATGTCTCCCGCAGGAGCATCCACGCCGATCTCGGCATACCATTTGTCGTACAGCATCGCGCCGCGTACCAGCCCGTCTTTTGGGGTTTCGGGCGCCCCGGCGGCAGATTGCTGACCCAACGCCAGGCTAAAAATCGCCAGCGTCATGGCCAACAAGATGAGGACGCGGAAAACGGGATTGGGCATTTTCATCGCACTTCTCCTCAAGCTGTGTTCGATTGTGAAGGGGACCGGCTTTCGTTGCCCCCGCTACAGGTATTGTACAACAAACTACTGTTTTTTTAATGCGTTTCTTATTTTACATAAATCGGGTATAGTTTGTCAAAGTAAATCCGGGGGCATTTTTCACTTTTTCCAAAATGATCACACAAAAAAGACCCTACCCGCTATCGCACATAATACGGTATCATCATAGCCATACGGAGATGCTTATGCAGAAACGTTTGTTTGCCCTGATTCTATCGCTCACCCTGCTGGCGGCCTGCGCGCCGGCGCCAACCCCCACCCTGCCCGCGCCCACTCTTGCGCCCACCCGCGCAATCTCACCCACGCCGGCGGCCAGCGCCACCCCCACCATCCGTCCCACGCTGTCCATCACCCCAGGCCCCACCGTCAACCTGACGCCCGAATACCCCGGCGCAGGCCTGGGGCCGACCGGTTTTCCGGCCGGCGTGGACCCCTTCACCGGATGGCCGGTCGCCGACCCCACCCTGCTGGAGCGCCGCCCGCTGGTCGTTAAGGTGGAAAACCTGCCCCGCGAACACCGCCCGCAGTACGGCCTGAACAAAGCCGATCTGGTGTACGAGTACTACACCGAGCTGGGCACCACGCGCTTCGCCGCGGTGTATTACGGCCAGAACGCCGAAAAAGTCGGGCCGGTTCGCTCGGCGCGCCACTTTGATGTCAATGTGGTGCAGATGGTCAAGGGCGTGCTGGTCTTTGGCTCGGCTTATGAAGGCGTGATGAACCGCCTGTTTAAATCCGACTTCGGCGACCGCCTGGTGGTGGAAGGCCAGTATTCCTGCCCGGCGCTGTGCCGCACATCCGCCGCAGAAGGCGGACTGCTGATGGCCAACACCGCCGCAATGAACAAATTCCTCAAAGAAGCGCGCATCGATAACCAGCGCCAGGTACAAGACGGCATGCTCTTCCGCGCTCAAATCCCCGAGGGCGG
>DAOUGY010000091.1:0-6809 GCA_034428975.1 Anaerolineaceae bacterium
GACAACTGCCCGGAAATATAGAGTATGCCGTTGCTGATCACGCCGGGCGAGTAGTGCCCTTTGTTTTCTGCGGCGTAGTTTGGGATGATTTTTTGCATGGGTCTCCTATAAGGTCTCACTACCGCACACGCGGCAGCGCTTCAGGCGGGATGACCAGCCCGGCGATGAAGGCGTCCACCACTTGCACCATTTCCTCACTGCCGGGATAGCTCGCACCGGGGTCAAAATACAGCTCACAGGTCTCGCCGCCGGTGAAGAAGAGGGTATAGCTGAATATGCCCGCGCCGTCCGGCGCATCCGGTGATTCCACACGCCGCAGCGCAGCACAATCCATTCCGGCCAGGGTTTCCAACACCCCGGCGGTATCCGCCTCGTCCAGGGCGATCTCCCAGGTTCCAACGTTCACCTGCGTGTTCGCCGCCTTGCCGCTGCGTGTCAGCGTCGCCGTGTCGCGCGTGACAACCCATTCTTCATGAAATTGATATTCTGGCGGCAGCGGGCCGGAATCGATCGTGTAGCGCACACGCATGACTTCCGGCGGCGTGCTCTGCGGCGCGCAGGCCGTCAGGCACAGCGCCGTCACCGATAAACCCAGCAACAAAGCTTTTACGCGCATCCCCGGTCTCCTCGGATCACCGCCAAACCTCTTATTTCATCACTGCCGGTTTGATTATATACCGGTGCGCTGCGCGGCAGCCCCGATTATCGGATTCGTTTTTGCCGCGCCGGTGATGCAAACCTTATACATAATATACAACCTTCCCGGCGAATCTCATAGAATTAACCAATCACTTCTCGACATTCACCACTTGAGGCAAAATGAGCAAACAACCGGGGAAGATCATCATCATCGGATCGGGCATGGGCGGGCTGGCTGCTGCGCTGCGTCTGGCGCACCAGGGTTTTGACGTGACCGTTCTGGAAAAACAGGCCCGCCCGGGCGGGCGCAGCAACGTCATCGAAGAAAACGGTTTCCGCGTCGATACCGGCCCGACCATCCTGGTGATGAAGGAAACGCTGGAGGACACCTACCGCGCCGTCGGGCAGAATCTGCACCAACGCCTGTCCATCCGCCAAATCGACCCCAATTACCGCATCTACTTTCACGATCACACCCACATCGACCTGTATTCCAACATGGCCGAGCTGGCCGGCGAAGTGGAGAAGATCGCGCCGGGCTCCAGGGAACGCCTGTTTCGCTTCATCGGCGAAGGCGCCAGGAAGTTCGAGCTGGGCATGGATTTCGTCGACCGCAATTTTGACCGCATCACCGACCTGGCCAACCCGCAAGCGCTGACGCGTCTGCTTTCCACCGGCGCGCACCAGAACCTCTATCGTCAGGTGGCCAATTTCTTCAACGGCAACGACAAGCTCGCCAAGGCTTTTTCATTTCATTCGATGTTTCTGGGCCTCTCGCCGTTTGACGCGCTGGCCATGTACAGCCTCATCACCTACGCCGACCTGGCGCTGGGCATGTGGTATCCGCAGGGCGGCATTTACGCCATCATCGAAGACATGGTTCGCCTGGCCGGCGAGCTGGGCGTGACGCTGCGCACCAACGCCGCGGTGGATGAGATCCTCATCCGCCAGGGGCGCGTCACCGGCGTGCGGCTGCAGGGCGGCGAAACGCTCTCCACCGACCTCGTGATCTCCAACGCCGATCTGCCCTACACTTATCAAAAGCTGGTGCCGGCGCAATGGCGCAAGCAGTATGACGACCGGCGCATCGAAGCCATGCAGTACGCCTGCTCGGGCTATCTGCTCTACCTCGGCGTGGACAAGACCTATGCCAACGTGCGCCACCAGGCTCTGTACTTCTCCGAAGACTATCGCGGCACGCTGGATGCCATCTTCAACGACAAGCGCATCCCCGACGAGCCGTCTTTCCACCTCAACATCCCCACCATCACCGACCCCAACCTGGCGCCGCCCGGGCACAGCCTGCTCTACGTGCTGGCCCCCATGCCCAATCTGGATGCCAGGCTGAACTGGGACGTGGAAGCGCCGCGCCTGCGCGAAAAGCTGCTCGATCAAATCGCGGCGCTCATCGACCCCGATTTGCGCCAACACATCGTCTGGGAAAAAGAATACCGCCCGGATGATTTTGAAAAAGATTTCAACGCCTACCGGGGCACCGCCTTCGGCTCGCTGGCCCACGGCTTCTTCCAATCGTCCTACTTCCGCCCGCACAACAAGGCGCGCGACATCAAAGGTTTGTACTTCGTCGGGCAGGGCACCTATCCCGGCATTGGCATGCCGATGGTGCACCTCTCCGCCAAACTGGTCACCGAAAGGATTGTGAACGAATGGCGCTAGATGAACTGTACCGCAACCTGATTTTCAGCTCGTGCGGCTCCACCAACATCGCCACCTCGCGCGATTATGACCACTGCCGCCAGGTGATGCTGCAGGCCAGCAAGAATTATTCGTTTGCCAGCAACTTCCTGCCCCAAGACAAGCTCAAGCACGTCGAAGCATTGTACGCCTTCCTGCGCGTGGGCGACGACCGCGTGGACCTCTCGCACGGCGGCTTTGACAGCCCGCTGGCCGCCATTGAAGATTGGGAACGCACCTACTGGGACGCCTTCGACTCGTGCGAAAGCTCCGACCCCGTGTTGCGCGCTTACCTGACCACCGCCAACGTGTGCCAGATCCCGCCGGAGTTGATGCGCGCCTACTTCCGCGCGATGAAACAGGACCTGAACATCACCCGCTTTGCCACTTTCGACGACCTGATGCACTACATGGAAGGCAGCGCCATGATCGTCGGGCGCGCCATGACCCACATCCTGGGCATCCGGCCTGGACTGACCTTCCTGCAGGTGATGCCCTACGCCGACGCGCTCTCCATCGCCATGCAGCTCTCCAATTTCTGGCGCGATATCGCCTACGATTGGAGCATCGGGCGTGTGTACATTCCGCAGGAAGACCTGGCGCGATTTGGCGTCAGCGAAGACGACATCGCCGCTGGTCGCATCACCCCGGCCTTTATTCAATTAATGGAATTCGAAATGCACCGCACCGAACAATACTACCTTCGCGCCCGGCAGGGCGTGGCCATGTTGAACAGTGGGCGCTGGGGCGTGATGAGCGGCCTGGAAATCTACCGCGCCATTCTCGCCGGCATCCGCCGCAACCGCTATGACGTATTCCATCACCGCGCCGGCAGCAGCACACCCCAAAAGGTCGGCCTGGTGGCGCGCGCCTGGTGGAACTCGCGCACGCCATGACCTATTTCGGCGTCCTGCTCACCTTCATCGTCCCGCCGCTGATCGCGCTGGCCATTGGGGTGCCGCTCGATCTGTGGCGGCATGTCTTTCGGCGCGCGCCGCGCCCCAACACCCTGCCCTATCTGGCGGTGCTGCTGCATGTCCTCATCGCCGTCATCTACACCACCCCGTGGGACAATTATCTGGTAGCCACCGGCGTATGGTGGTACGATCCCGCCCTGGTAACGGGCATCACCCTCGGCTGGGTGCCGATTGAGGAATACACCTTCTTCGTGCTGCAAACCCTGCTCACCGGCCTGTGGACGGTCTGGCTGATGCGCCGCATCCGGCCGGCGGCACTGCGCCCCAACCCGCGCCTGCGCCTCGCTGTCAGCGCTGCGCTGGCCGCGCTGTGGGCGGCATCGGCGGCATTGTGGTTCAGCGGCTGGCAGCCGGGCGTGTATCTGTCGCTCATTCTGGTGTGGGTGCTGCTGCCGATGCTGCTGCAAGCCGCCTTTGGCGCCGACATTCTGGCGGCACGTGGCCGCGCGCTGCTGTTGGCCATCGGCGTGCCCACCCTTTACCTGTGGTGGATCGATTCACTGGCCATCACCAGCGGCACATGGACGATCGATCCGGCCCAGACCACCGGCCTCAAGCTGGGCAGCTTGCCCGTGGAGGAGATGTTGTTCTTCCTGGTCACCAATGTCATCGTCGCCGCCGGCGTCACCCTGCTGGCGGCCCCGGAGAGCCTGGCCCGCCTGAAAGAATGGCTTGCCACCCTCAAAAAGCGAGGTGCCCATGCCTGATTCTCCCGCCTTCCGCGGCCCCACCCCGCTGGAGCTGCTGCGCAGCCTGCCGGCCATCCAATCCAACCCACTGAATTACCTGCAGCAAGCCGCCAATCGCTACGGTGATTTTGTGCGCTTCCAGGCCGGCACGGTCACCGCCGTGCTGCTCAACGATCCCGCCGCCATCCAGCACGTGCTGCAAGACAATCACCGCAATTACACCAAAGACACCATTCAATACAACGCGCTGGCGAGCGTCACCGGGCGCGGGCTGCTCACCAGCGACGGCGAGCACTGGTTCCGTCAGCGCCGCATTTTGCAGCCGGCCTTCAACCGGCCGCAGCTGCCCCGTTACGAACGCGCCATGACCCACCCGCTGGAGCGCATGCTGGACCGCTGGCAACCCCTCGCCGTCACCGGGCAAACCGTGGATGTGGACGCGGAGATGATGCGCGTCTCGCTGGAAATCGTCGGGCAGGCACTCTTCAGCCTGGACCTGTCGCGCGAGGCCACGGAATTGACCGGCGCGGTGGTCACGTGCCTGGATCACATCATGCACGGCGCGCGCCATATCACCCTGCCGGCGTCCATCCCCACCCCGCGCAACCGGCGCTTTGTCCGCGCGCTGTCCACGCTCAATCAGGCCGTGGCCGGTATCATCGAGCAGCGCCGCTCCATGCCCCCGCAGGGCGATTTGCTGGATATGCTGCTGGCACATGTGGACGAAAGCGGCCGGAAAGGCATGACCTCCGCCCAGTTGCGTGATGAAATCATCACGCTGCTGATCGCCGGACACGAAACCGTGGCCAGCGCCCTGACATGGAGCCACTACCTGCTGGCGCGCAACCCGTCGGCGCGGGCCGCGCTGATGGCCGAGTTGAACAGCGTGCTGCAGGGTCGTTTGCCCGTAATGGCCGATTTGCCCAAACTGCCCTACACGCGCATGGTGTTCGACGAGACCCTGCGCCTGTACCCGCCCGCCTGGCTGATCACGCGCAAGGCGCTGGCCGCCGACGAGGTGGCCGGGGGCGTCATTCCCGCCGGCGCGCTGGTGATCATCGGCACGTCGGCCATGCACCACCATCCGGCCTACTGGCCCAACCCCGAGGCGTTCGACCCGCTGCGTTTCACCGAGGAAGCGGCGGCGCAGCGCCCGCGTTATGCGTATTTGCCCTTTGGCGGCGGACCGCGCCTGTGCATTGGCAACAATTTTGCGCTGACCGAAGCACCGTTGATTCTGGCGGGCGTTTATCAGCGCTGCCTGCTGGAGCTGCCTGCGGGGGCCGCCGTCGAGCCCGACCCGCTGGTCACCATCCGTCCGCGCGGCGGTCTGCCGATGATCTTGCGCGCGCGATAAGCAAGAAACTTCAGATGAGCACCGCAGAGACGCCGGGATACCTGTAGGGGCACGGGGGATGCGGGCCTTTTCCCCATCTTTTCATCCGCGGCCATCCTCTTCATCCGTGGATAAACCTTCTTCTCCGTGGTTCATTAACAATAACGCCCGCCCCGACAAAATCGGGGCGGGCGCAAACGATCGCAGAGCGCGGCGGATTAGATCACAAACTGCGTCATATACCGGCGCGAAATCTCCAGGCTGTCGAGAATCTTCTCACGGCTGCCCTCAAAGGCGCGGTCTTCCACCTCAATGCAGGCATACCCGTCAAAGCCGATATCCGTCAGCGCGGAAACGAACCGGCCCCAATCCACGTCGCCCAAACCGGGCAGCTTGGGGCTCATATACTCCAGCGGGTAAGCCATGACCCCCACATCGTTCAGCCGGTCGGCGTAGAGCTTGATATCCTTGAAGTGCACGTGGAAGATCTTGTCCTTGAACTCATACAACGGGTGGACGTAATCCATCATTTGCCAGACGAAATGGCTGGGGTCGTAATTGATGCCAAAATACTCGCTGGGGATGATCTCGAACAGCTTGCGCCAGATGCGCGGCGTCGTCGCCAGATTCTGCCCGCCGGGCCACTGGTCGCGCCCGAAGAGCATCGGGCAATTCTCAATCGCCACCTTCACCTTCAAGCTCTCGGCCAGGGCAATGATCGGCGGCCAGATGGTTTTGAACAGCTCCAGGTTTTCTTCCACGGTCTTGGTCTGGTCGCGCCCCACGAAGGTGGTGACGCGCCCCACGCCCAGTTTGGCGCTGGCGCGGATGACTTTCATCAGGTGGTCGATGGTCGCCGAACGCTTTTCCAGATCGGCATCCATTGGGTTGGGGTAAAACGCCAGCGAAGAGATTTCCACGCCTTTGTCGGCGCAGGTTTTCAGAATGGCGGCGGCTTTCTCGTCGCTCAGGTCGTCCACGTCGATGTGACTGACGCCCGCATAGCGCCGCTCGGCCTTGCCGTGCGGCCAGCAGGCCACTTCCACGCATTGAAAGCCCATGCGCGCGGCCACATCGATGGTCTCTTCAAAATCCCAGCCGTCTAAAATTGCGCTCACAAAACCGAGTTTCATCTTGGCCGTCCTCTCTTAGGAATGTTGAATCTGCACGGTGCGCCCGGTCTGCGCGGATTCGATGCTGGCGAAGATCACGCGCATGGTCTTGAGCACTTCGGCGCCCGAAATTTCCGGCTCGCGCTGGTTTACCAGACAGTCGACGAAAGAGTCGATGATGCCGGATTTGGTCTGATTGTCGTTGGTTTGAATCTTGTCCAACGCAAACAGGATGGTCTCACCTTGATGCGTGGTGACCTTGATCGAATAGGTCGGGTCGTCGTACAGCCGCAGGATACCTTTGGTGCCGTACAGCACCGTGCTGTTGTCTTCCGCGCCGTAGAACGTCCAGCTGGCGGTC
>DAOUGY010000092.1:0-34993 GCA_034428975.1 Anaerolineaceae bacterium
CCAGTCGGCGCTGACGCCTTCGGCAGGCAGGCCGAGCCCATTACAGGTCGTCAACGCCCGCGGCAGGTGGTAGTTTTGGGTGATGAGCAGGGCGTGTTGCACGCCAAAAATGGCGCGGGCGCGGTAACAGGTGTCGTAGGTGCGACGACCGGCATAATCCAGAACGATATCCTCTTCCGGTACGCCCATGGTGATGGCGTAGGCTTTCATCGCGCCTGGTTCGTTGTAATCGATAAAGCGGTTGTCGCCGCTCATCAGCAGTTTTTGAACCTTGCCGGCGAAATACAGGTCGGCCGCTGTGCGAACACGGTCGCGCAGCACCGGCGTGGGTGTGCCGTCGCGCTGCAAGCCGGCGCCAAAGACCACCGCCACCGGGGCACTGGGCGCCGTTTCAATGGAAAATGTGCGTGGACGGGCATACGCTTCGGTAAAGAGACGCGCCACAATGAGCAGCAGCCCGGCGGTCAGCAGGGTGAGAAGAATGAGTTTGAGCAGCATACGAATACGTTTAAAAAGCATGCGTGGATCAGTACCCGATGTGGTCCGCGAGGTTGACGCCGGATGACTGCACCAGATCGCCGAGAGTTTGATAAGCAGAGTCGTCGACTGGTTTGAGGTCTTCGACATTGTAATCCAGCATTGAGCTCAGCAGGTCGGGGCCTTCGGCCGATTGGTTCACGTCCTGCAGGGCCTGATTCAGCCGGGCGCGAAGTTCGTCGGGCAGGTGGGCGGCGGTGGAGAAGTTGAGGTTGGGGATGACGGCACCGGAGCGCCAGGCAATGACGACGCGCTGACCGGCATCGGGCAAATCGCTCAGGACGGTTGGGGAGGTGCGAGGATCGCCGGAGAGGGCAAAGGTGGCGCCGAAATCGCAGATTTTGCGAATGTACAAGGCGCGCACGGTGGATGTATAGGAGCGAGTGTAGACTGGATCGAGCACGGCGACGCCGTTGCGCTTGAGCAAACCGGCGGGCGCAATGGCCCCCGAAATGGAGTCGGTATCGGTGTAGCACGGGCGGCGCTCGGCAAATTGGGCCAGAGCAGTAGCGTCATCCACGATGTTGGTTCCGCTTTGCGGATCAAAATACACACTGAATCCGCTCTCGGCGTTGACCAGAATTTGGAAGCCGTACTGATACACACCAAAATGACTGGTGAGGAATTCGACGCGCGCCAGCCCCTGCGATTTAGCGTACAGGTAGGTGAGGGGCGGCAGCCAGGCGGCGTGCGCCCGTCCGGCGGTCAGATCGTCCAGCACTGTTGTGTAATCCGGGTAAAGTTGAACACGAACGGACAAACCGGTGCGGTCGGACAACCGCGCGCTGACCTGATCAGAAGAATCCTCTGCTGCCAGGTCTTCGGGGCCGGGCACTACGGCAATGAGGATGGGGTTGGACGGACTGCCCAGCGGTTCGGGCGTGGCGGTGGGGATGGGCGAAGGCTGTGCCGCAGGCGTGACGGTTGCCGTGCCGGTGGATGGTTGGCACGCCGCCAGACCGGCAAGCAGCAGCATGCCAGGCAAGAGAAGGCGGAAAATTCCGGCCGAAAATCCGGTGTGTCGAATGGGAAGCAGCCAGGCCATGGTTTGATTATACCAATTTTTGGCAACACAACCGGCGTACCCGGTACGGAAGCGGAGTTGTGTCCCCCCAGAACCGCGCAGAAGATTAGACAACTGGAAATCAACGCGTGCAATTTGATAAAATCAGTGGTATAAATTAAGAATGGTTAACTGCCTTTTGAGCATCGCTCCAACCGATGAATGGGGTTTTGTTAAATAACTTGACATAGATGCCGTTCTTGTTATAATTCTTTCATCCAGAGCGATGTGAAAGGGCGAATTTGAGCACGTTCTTTTGGACCATTCCCACCCAGAACATTAAAAACCTCAACAAGCATGCCATTGTTGATCTCATTCGCTTTACTTCGGGTGGCATTTCGCGCGTGGAACTGGCCCGGCAGATGAATTTGACGCGTGCCGCCGTGACGGCTATCGTCAACGACCTGCTGGACAGCGGTGTGGTGCGCGAAGTGGAGGACCATTACCCGAGCGGGCGGCGCCCGATTGTGCTCGAAATCAACCCGGACGGCGGTTTTGTGCTGGGGATCGATATGGGCGCGACGCACGTCGGCATCCTGCTGGCGGATTATTCAGCGCGTCTGATCGGTGAAATTGAAGCGCCGCTGGACATTACCCAGGGGCCGCAAGCCTGCCTGAAAACTGTGGTGGACCTGGCTCACACGCTGATCGAAAAAAACAGCATTCAGGCTGGAAGCATTCACGCGGTGGGCATTGGCGTGCCCGGCCCGGTGGTGGCAGGCGCAGGGATCGTATCCTTCCCGCCGATCATGCCCGGATGGAATAATTATCCCATCCGCGACACGCTTGTAAAAGAATTTAACTGCCCGGTCGTATTGAGCAATGACGCGGAATTGGGTGCGATTGGTGAATGGGCCTACGGCGCGGCGCGCGGCGTGCATAACTTACTGTATTTGAAGGTGGGCACGGGAATTGGCGCCGGCATTTTACTGGAAGGCCAGGTGTATCGCGGAACGAGCGGCAGCGCTGGCGAGATTGGTCATATCACCATTAACGAAAACGGCCCGCTGTGCACCTGCGGCAATTACGGCTGTTTGGAAGCCATGGCCGGCGGCAAAGCCATCGCCACCAAGGCGGTGGAACTGGTTCGCAAAGGACAGCGCACGCAGCTTTCATCGATTCAACCGGCCGATTCGATCACCTCGCAGGATGTGATCAACGCGGCGCGCGGGGGCGACCTGCTCTCGCAACAGATTATTATGGAGGTTGGTGTTCACCTGGGCACGGCTCTGGCCAGCGCGGTGAACTTGTTCAACCCGGCCATGATTGTGGTCGGCGGCGGTGTGGCGCAAATTGGCGATTTGTTGCTGGAGCCAGTGCGGCGCACCGTGTACCAACGAGGATTGAGGACAGCATCGCAGGCCGTGCGCATTACGACGGCATTGTTGGAAAGACGGTCATCTGGAATGGGAGCCGTGGTGCAAGCGCTTTCGATTGTGCTGCACCAGCTTACAGATTGAATTCCAACAGGCAAGGAGGTGGTGTCTACTCGACGTATCAGGAATTGGTGAATTATCAAACCAAACCGTTTGATAAGATTCAAATCTAAAGGAGAGAAAAATGTCGAAGAAGTTTCTGCCCCTGATCAGCCTGCTGCTGGTCGCCGTGTTCGTTCTTTCGGCCTGCGGCCCCGCCGCGACCGAAGCCCCCGTGGCTACTGAAGCCCCCACCGAAGCCCCTGTGGCGACGGAAGCCCCCACCGAGGCCCCGACCGAGGTCGTGACCGAAGCGCCCGCCGCGCCGGTTACCATCACCCTGTGGCACTCCAAGAAGGAATCCGAGACCGCCAGCTTCAACGATGTGGTCGCCGCCTTCCAGGCTGCCAACCCGAACGTCAAAGTTGAGCTGCTCTTCGTCCCGGATGCCGACCTGCGCGGCAAGTTCGAAACCGCTGCCGGCTCGGGCGAAGGCCCGACCCTGCTGCTGGGCGCTGCCGACTGGGGTCCCGCCATGTACAAGGCCATGCTGTTGGCCGACCTGACTGCTCAGATGCCCGCCGACCTGCTTGCCAAGGTCAACCCGGCTGCGCTCGCTTCCGTGCAGTATGACGGCGCTCTGGTGGGTATGCCCTGGAACGTGAAGGGTGTTGTGCTGTATCGCAACAAGAGCATTGTTGCCGATGCCCCCACCTCGCTGGATGACTTCATCGCCAAAGCCAAGGCTGCCAAGTCTGGCGACGTTGAAGGCGCTGTCTTCGAGTACGGTCCCTTCTTCTCCTGGGGCCACCTGTATGCCACCGGCACCGCTCTGATGGATGCCAAGGGCGACCCGACCTTCAATGACGCGAACGGCATTGCTTTCCTGGATGCCATGAAGAAGATCAAGGCCGAAGGCATCTCCATGACCTTCAACACCGATGACGACGTCAACCTGTTCAAGACCGGCAAGGCCGGCATGATCATTGACGGTTCCTGGAACCTGGGCGACCTGAGCAAGGCCCTGGGTGAGAACCTGGTCGTGGATGTGTGGCCTGCTGGCATGTCCGGCTTCGTGCAGAATGACAACATCTACGTGAACGCCAACGCTTCGGAAGAACAAGTGGCTGCCGCGGCTTCCTTCATCCAGTTCCTGCTGACCCCCGAGGCGCAGGCCTTCTTGATGGACCCGACCAAGGCGAACAGCCTGCCCGTGATCAGCGGTGTGGAAATCACCGACCCGCTGGCCAAGCAGGTTGTGGCTGCCCTGGCTGGCGGCGTGGCCTTCCCGGTCATCCCCGAGCTGAACGCGTACTGGGGTCCCTTCGAGACCGCTCTGAAGCAGGTTGTTGAAGAAGGCGCCGATTCCAAGACCGCGCTGCAGACTGCTTACGACGCGATCGTCGCCGCTCTGCCCGAAATCCGCAAGTAATCTCCTTCGAGCGGGGTAGCCTGCTTGAAATAAGCTAGAAAAAAGCAGGTGGAAGCGGTTGTATTCCACCTGCTTTTTCTCTATAATGGATTGAAGGTTTCCAGTTTATACAGCGCGTATAAAGGAGGGCATATGGCAACCATCGCTCCAGCTGCACCCCGACCCATGAAGGAAAACAGGGGATCGGGCGAAAGCTTTGCGAGCAGGGTTCGATCTTCGGTGACTGCCTGGCTATATATTCTACCGGCCGGCTTGTTGATGATGGTCATTACCCTGTTCCCACAGGTTTTTCAAATTTGGATGGCTTTCACCGATTTTTCCATCAAGAATCTGCGCTTTAACATTTTCAATCCCGCAACAGCTAAATTTGCCCCCAACATGGTGGGCATCACCAATTTTGTTAAGATTTTGACCAATCAGCTGGCCATTCAGGATTATGATTTTGTGCGCCTGCTGGGCTTCAACATCACCTGGACGGTGGTGAATATCATCTTCCATGTCACGCTGGGTATTTTGATTGCCCTGGCGCTGAACAGCAAGGGGCTGATTGGGCGGCGTATCTACCGTGCGCTTTTCGTGCTGCCCTGGGCCATTCCCGGCTACATCGCCGCATTGATCTGGCGCAACATGTACGACCCGAAGTTCGGCGCGATCAATCAAATTCTGGCGGTGATCAATGACGCCATCGGCACCAACTTCCCGGTGGACACGCGCTGGTTGGAGCAGGCCATCCCGCCCTTTGGCGGCATTCTGGCCTGGCTGCCGTTGGCTTTCTATGCGGTGCTGCTGGCCAACATCTGGCTGGGCTGGCCGTTCATGACGGTGGTGGCGACCGGCGCGCTGCAATCGATCCCCTCGGACCTATACGAGGCGGCCGACATCGACGGCGCCAACGGCTGGGACAAGTTCTGGAACGTGACCTGGCCGATGATCCGCCCGGCCATGGTGCCGGCCATTATGTTGGGCACGATCTGGACGTTTAACAACTTCAGTGTCATCTTCTTCATCTCACAGGGTGACCCGTTTGGGCGCACGGAGATTCTGGTGACGCAGGCTTTTAAGCTGGTGTATGAACAGCGCCAGTACGGTGTGGCGGCGGCCTTCAGCATTGTGGTGTTCTTCATCCTGCTGATCATCACGCTGATCAATAATAAAGTTACGCGCGCAACGGAGGCTTACAATGCATAACAAGCGGCAAGCCATCCTTAAGCAAATCGGCCTGCAGATCTTTCTGCTGCTGGTGACGGCCTCGGTGCTCTTCCCGATCATGTGGATCGTCTCGATGTCATTGGATCCGCGCAACATCGATAAACCGCTGGAGCTGACGATCATTCCTCCGGGCGCGTCGTTTGAATCCTTCCGCAAAATTCTGTTCGAACCGTTTCCGCTGCTGTGCACCAGCGTGACGGACACCTCAACCTGCATGACCTTTGGCAAACTGCTGGGCAACAGCCTGATTGTGGCGCTGGGCACCAGCGTGCTTTCGGTGCTGCTGGGTGCGTCGGCGGCCTATGCCTTCTCGCGCTTCAAATTCATCGGACGGCAGGCGGGCATGCTGGGCTTCATTGTGTTGATGATGCTGCCCTCCACGGCCACGCTGGCTCCGCTGTTCGTGCTGCTCAACCAGGTGAAGATCGCCGGGGAGCCGTTACGCGCGACACTGCTGGGGCTTTCCATTGCGTATGCAAGCGGCTCGCTGCCGTTTGCCATTTGGAACCTGAAAGGCTATTTTGATACGGTTCCAAAGGAGCTGGAAGAAGCCGCGCTGATCGACGGCTGCAACGTAACACAGTCCTTCTTCCGCGTGATTCTGCCGCTTTCGGTGCCGGCGCTGGCGGTGACAGTTCTGTTTGCCTTCATGACCGGCTGGACTGAGTTCGTTATGGCCTGGACCTTCCTGGAGAACCCCTCGCGCTTCACGCTTGCCATGGCGTTGCGTTCGATGCAGGGGCAGTACACCACGCCGTGGTCGCAGTTCGCGGCGATGTCGATCTTGATGAGCATCCCGATCGTCTTCCTGTTCTTCGCTTTGCAGAAGTACCTGGTGGGCGGGTTGACGGCGGGCGGCGTCAAGAGCTGACCCTTTCTTCAAATCCATTGAACGGGGAGGCTGCGGCACACACTCCGCTCCTCCCCGTTCTTGTTCGAGGTGCAATGAAACGAATCCTACCTCTATTGTGCCTGTTTTTGATGCTGGGCAGCCTGTGGTTGGCTGCCTGCCAGCCCCCGGAGGCGGCACCTGCGGCAACCGCGCAGCCCACCGTGCCTTCGTCAACGCCTGCGCCTACCACCGTGCCAACCCCGGCTGCCACGCCGACACTTGAAGAGACCGAAACACGCGCCTGGTGGAATGACGCGGTCTTTTATGAGATATTTGTGCGCAGCTTTGCAGACAGTGACGGTGATGGCATTGGGGATTTCAGGGGGCTTACGGAACGGCTGGATTATCTGAATGACGGTGATCCGTCCACGACCGACGATTTGGGCGTGACGGCATTGTGGCTGATGCCGATTTTCCCCTCCCCCTCGTATCACGGTTACGACGTGACCGATTACCGCACGGTCAATCCGCAGTACGGCACGCTGGAGGATTTCCGCAACCTGCTGGATGCGGCCCATCAGCGCGGAATTCGGGTGATCATCGATTTTGTGATTAACCATACTTCGTCCGAACATCCCTGGTTTCAGGCGGCGCAAGCCGATCCAACATCGCCGTACCGTGATTATTACATCTGGTCGGAGAATGACCCCGGTACCATGGGACCGTGGGGTGAAACAGTGTGGCACCGGGGGATGAAAGAAGGCTATTATTACGGCGTGTTCACGTACGGCATGCCGGATTTGAACTACCGAAACCCGGCGATAACGGCCGAGATTGAGGACATTACCCGTTTCTGGTTGAGCGATGTGGGCGTGGACGGTTTTCGCGTGGATGCCGCGCGCCACCTGATTGAAGACGGGCAGAAGCAGGTCAACACCCCCGAAACGCATGCCTGGTTTCAGGCATTTCGAACGTTCTACAAAGGGATCAAGCCGGATGCGATGGTTGTGGGCGAAGTGTGGGACAACAGCTATGCGGTGGCCAAATACCTGAAAGGGGATGAATTGGATCTGGCCTTTGCCTTTGATCTGGCATCGGCGCTGATGCAGGAAGTGAACGACGGGATCGCCGAACGGATTGATGGCACTGCGCAATTTGAGCTGGATATTTTGCCGGCGGGACACTTTGCCACGTTCCTCACCAATCATGATCAAGACCGCGTGATGGGCAAGCTGGGCGGCGACATCCACAAGGCCAAAGCGGCGGCGACGTTGCTCTTGACTCTGCCGGGAACGCCATTTGTGTATTATGGCGAAGAAATCGGGATGGTCGGTGGCAAGCCGGATGAGAACATTCGCACCCCCATGCAGTGGAGCGCGGAGGCTCAGGCGGGCTTTACCAGCGGCACCCCGTGGCGGGCGGTTAACGCCGACTATCCGGAAAAGAATGTGGCCCTGCAGGTCTCGGACGGCGCCTCGCTGCTGGCGCATTACCGCGCCCTGATCCATGCGCGCAACGGCTCGGCGGCGCTGCGCGGCAGCGAACTGCGCGTGATTCCGACCGGCGTACGCGAATTGTTTGCCATGCTGCGCTCTGACGGCGAGCATTATGCAATGGTGCTGGTGAACCTGGGCGGTGATACGGTGCGCGGTGTGCGCCTGAGCCTGGATGCCGGCATGCCAGTGGGGGCGTATGCGGCTCAAATGCTGCTTGGAGACGGTCAGCCGCAGGCGCTGACGGTGAATGCAACCGGCGGTTTTGAGGATTATGCGCCCCTTGCGGAGATCCCGCCGCATGCCAGCCTGATCCTGTCGCTGGAACCGGCGCCGTGATGGCCCGTTGACGAGATGAGCGGAATTGAGATATACTGACATTCCCGAACTCAAAACCTTGGAATCGATGGGATCATGCCTATGACTGCTCTTTTTTCTGCCGGCGCGCCCCGGGCCACAGTTGAAATCTTGCTGGCGGACGGCCGGGCTGTGTCGGGTCCGCGCGGCGCGGCTGTGTCTGAATTTTTGAAAATGCTGCCGGATTGGCAATCCACCCCGATGGTGGCGGCGATTATTAATGGCGAACTTCGCGAATTGACGTATCCGATTGACATCGATTCGCGCGTCCGGCCGGTGACGATGGGCGAAGCGGACGGCGTGCGCCTGTACCGCCGGTCGTTGACGTTCCTGCTCGAATCGGCTTTTGAGGAGCTGTACCCGACGCTGGAAATGACCGTGGATCACTCGGTTTCTTCGGGCGGTTTCTTCTGCCAGATTGTCAATCGCGACCCGTTGAGCGAGGACGAAATCCGGGCATTGGAGACGCGCATGCGCGATCTGGTGGATGCCGACCTGCCCCTGGCGCGCAAATTGGTGCCGTTGGAAGAGGCCATCGCCTACTTTGAGAAAAAAGGTTACCTGGACAAGGTGCGGCTACTAAAGTATCGCCAGAAGGGCAACCTGGTGCTGTATGCATTGGGTGAGCACCGCGATTATCACCACGGGTATATGGTGCCGTCCACCGGTTATCTGAAATGGTTTGCCCTCGACCGTATGGGCGACGGGTTTGTGCTGCAGTTCCCTAGGCGGCACGCACCGACCGAGCTCCTGCCCATGCCGCAGTATCCCATGCTGCTGGAAACATTCCACCGCTACGGCAAGTGGTTGGCGCGCCTGGGCATTGAAAGTGTGGGCGCGCTGAACGATGCGATCAGGGCACGCCGCGAACGCGAAGTGATTCTGGTTTCAGAAGCGCTACACGAGCGGCAAGTGGCAGAGATTGCGGAAAAGATTGTTGACCGGGCGGATACGGCGCGTATCGTGCTGATCGCCGGGCCGTCCTCGTCGGGAAAAACCACCTTCAGCCGGCGGTTGGCGGTGCAGCTATTGGCACAGGGCCTGTCACCCTACGCGCTGGAGCTGGACAATTACTTTGTCGACCGCGAAAAAACACCCAAGGATGAGAACGGCGAATACGATTTTGAGGCATTGGAGACCATGGACACCCGGCGACTGGCGGATGACTTGCACCGTCTGATAGCCGGCGAGGAAGTGCAGCTTCCGCATTACAACTTCCAGAGCGGTAAGAGCGAGGAAGGGGAACGTGTGCGCCTGGAGAAAGGGCAGCTCTTGATCATGGAAGGGATTCATGGAATGAATCCCAATTTGCTGCCGGGCTTCCCGTTGGAAAAGACCTATCGGATCTATATCTCTTGCCTGACACAACTAAACCTGGACCGTCACAACCGTATTTCCACGACCGATACACGACTGATCCGGCGCATTGTGCGCGATCAACGCGAGCGCGGCTATTCGGCTCAACAGACCATCCAACGCTGGGAATCGGTGCGGCGTGGCGAGAAACGGCATATTTTCCCCTATCAGGAGAATGCCGACGAAATGTTCAACTCGGCGCTGGTATATGAGCTTTCGGCGTTGAAACCGGTGGTGGAACCACTACTGCGGCAAGTGCCGTACGGCACGCCAGAACACATTGAAGCCAAACGCTTGCTGGCTTTCCTGGAGTGGTTCCAGCCGGTGGATGAAGAACTGATTCCGGACAATTCCATCCTGCGGGAGTTCCTGGGCAAGTCGATCTTGAAGGGATTTAAGATCTGGGATTCACAAAACGGCAACGGCTATCATCCCGAATTGCGATAAGAATCAAAAAAGCGCCGGTTTTGAAGCCGGCGCTTTTTATTTAAGCACGATCAGGCGTTATTTGTGCACCAACTGATTTTTGATGACCCTGCCCAGGCGGGCGATCCCCTCATTGATCTTCTCGGGATTGGCATACGAGAAGTTGAGACGCATGGTGTTGGTGCCGCCGCCGCAGGGGTGGAAAGGCTCGCCCGAGACGTAGGCTACTTTTTCCTTAACAGCATCGGGGAGCATGGCGGTGGTGTTCAACTGCTCGGGCAGCGTAACCCACAGGAACAGACCGCCTTGCGGGTGCGTCCAGCGCACGCCGTCGGGCATGTGTTCGGTGAGGGCATCCAGCATCACATCGCGGCGCTCGCGGTAGCAGGCGCGAATGGTGAGGATGTGTTTGTCCAAAAAGCCATGCTGGGCCACTTCGTGCGCCACCATTTGATTGAAGGTGGAGGAGTGCAGATCGGTGCCTTGCTTGGCCAGGGTGAGCTTGCGGATCACCTCCGGGGGCGCAATGACCCAAGCCATGCGGATGCCCGGAGCGAGCGTCTTGGAGAAAGTGGACAGATAGATGACGTTGCCGGAGTAGCCTTCCTGGGCGCGCATCTGGCTGTCGATGGTTTCCACCGAGGGCAAATGCTCGCCTTCGTAGCGCAACTGCCCATAGGGATCGTCTTCAATAATCGGCACGCCGTAACGGTCGGCCAAATCGACGAGCTGCTTGCGGCGTTCGAGGGTGAGGGTGACGCCGGTGGGGTTCTGGAAGTTGGGCAGCACGTAGATAAATTTGGGGCCAAAACGCAAGGCGGCTTCCAGCGCGTCGGTGCGCATGCCGTATTCGTCGGCTTCCACGGCAACATACTCGGCGCCGTAGGCATTCCAGGCTTGCAGCGCTCCCAAATAGGTGGGTGATTCCACCAGAATACGGTCGCCGCGGTTGATGAAGATTTTTCCGAGCAGGTCCAACGCTTGCTGGGAACCGGACGTGATGAGGATGTTGTCGGCGGTGACCGTCAGGTTGAAGCGGTTGGAATGGCGGGCGATCATCTCACGCAGCGGCATGTAGCCTTCGGTCGCTCCGTACTGCAACGCCTGCGCACTGCGGTTATCCAGCACGCGAATGCAGGCCTGCTTGAATTCTTCCACAGGGAAGACTTCAGGCGCGGGCATACCGCCGCCGAACGAGATTACATCCGGCTGTTCCGCCAACTTGAGCAGTTCACGAATCGCTGACCCCTTGATACGCTGTGTCCGTTGAGCATAGCGATGATCCCAGGGTGTTTGCATGTCTTTTCTCCTTAACGGTTGTGAAAATGAACCTTCGGATTTTTCCGACAACAGCATTTCGGCTTGCTCGTCCATCTCCTCAAATGGACAGGGATGGGCAGCCCAACGGACTGCCCATCCCACACGATGCTTACAGCTTGGGGAAGCGGCTGACCACGACCGCAAGGCCCGGTAGGGTGACGCGATCGCCGGTTTTCAACTCGGCGGGCGCCTTGCCGCCTTCTTTGGCAGCGCTCTGGAAGATACCGAGCGGGGTGCCTTCGACGGCGAACTTGCTTTCGATGAAAGCCTGACCGGTCAGGAAGCCTTCTTTATCGATGGCGCAGCTGGTGACGAAGCCGATGACGCGGCCTTTGGTCACATCGACCACCGGATCGGCATTGTGAGCCATGCGCACGCCTTTTTCGTTGAAGCGGAAGCGCACGACCACGCCCTTGCGTTTCTTTTCGCGGGCGAGGAAGGCGTCACGGCCGACGAACCAGGGCTTGTAGACTTTTACGTACGCGCCAAATCCGGCTTCGGCCACGCCCAGGTTGGCATCGCCGCCCATTTCGTGTCCGTAAAGGGGCAGGCCGGCTTCGGTGCGCAGCGAATCGCGCGCGCCCAGGCCGCAGGGTTTGAGGCCGAGCGGTTCACCGGCTTTGGTCAGCGCCGCCCAGAATTCTGCAGCGCGGTCGGGGTGCACAAACAGCTCGAAGGCCATCTTTTCGCCGGTGTAGCCGGTTCGGGAGACGACCAGGTCAAAACCGCCGACGACCGCTTCGCACAGCTCGGTGCGCTTGAGGGCCATGATGCGCTTGCGGGTGGGGGCATCGACGCCGAGCGCCAGCAGGATTTCGCGCGATTTCGGCCCTTGCAGGGCGATGTCCACACGCATGTCGGGGCCTTCTTTGGGATCGCGCAAGTTGCGCAGCACCACGTTGCGTCCAAAAGCGCGCGCCCACGGGCGGGATGGATCGACCATGACCTTGCCGTTGAGCACGGCGTTCAGCCAGGTCCAGTCCTTGTCATCGTTGGAGGCGTTGACCACCACCAGGTATTTCTCTTCGGCGCGACGGTAGACGAGAAGGTCGTCAATGACGTTGGCGTCCACATCCAGGAAATGCGTGTAGCAAGATTCGCCTACGGTCAGCGCAGAGATATCGTTGCCGCACACGCTGTCGAGGAATAGACCAGCATCCTTGCCTTCGGCCTGATAGACGCCCATGTGGGCGACATCGAACAGGCCGGCAGCCGTGCGCGTGGCGAGGTGCTCTTCAACGACGGACGTGTACCAGACGGGCATTTCCCAACCGGCAAAGGGGATGAGCTTGGCGCCCAGAGCGTGGTGGGTGTCGTAGAGCGGCGTGCGGCGCAGCGGGGCATCCTGTTCTACCCAGGTAAAGCGCGGCAGAGTCGTACCGGAGGCGCTTTCCATCCCGATGAAGTACGGTTTGGTGAGGCAGACGGTCTCACCGGTGGCGGTGGTCACCGGCGCTTCGGCGGCTTCGCTCACAGCTATGGGGCCGGGCACGCGGCGGGCCAGGTCGTTGTCGAACCAGACATAGCCGTCGGACAGGTCGCGCAGCCAGGTGGCCGCCAGAGCGGCTTTTCCGGCGGGCAGACTGAAGCGGAAACCGGAAGTCAAACGGGTGAGGATGCCTTCGATCTTGCCCTGCGGGGTGACCAGCGCGGTATTCTGGCTCTGGCCGGACAGCAAAGCTTCCACGTCGCTGGTGAACACATAGTTGGCGAAGTGGGCAACATGCTCGCCGGTCAGGTCGTATGCGGCCCAGGCGCCGGAGGTGGCGGGTTTGTCATCCAGATAGTTGAAGTGCGGATAACCGTGTCGGGGCGTCTGGTAATCGATGCCGGCGGATTCGGCCAGGGCGCGCACACGCAGGCGGGCTTCTTCCAGCACAGCGAAATCAACCTTGGCGCGCTGCGCGAGACCCTGGCGGGTTTCCACACTGTAGGGTTGGCAGGCATGCAGCACATCGGCGATGATGTCGGCCACTTGGATCATTTCCGGCTCGCGCAAGCCGCGCTGAGTCATCCACGGGGTGCCGTAGCGCACACCGGAGGAATTCATGGCAGTCTTGTCACCGGGGATGGTGTTGCGGTTGCAGACGATGCCGGCGATATCGAGGACCCGCGCGGCAATGTCACCGGAAAGGGTGGTGCCGTCGGGGCCGACGATGGTTTTGCAGTCCAGGTTGCCCAGGTGGCTGTTGGTGCCGCCGTAGGGGATGCGCAGACCGCGTTCGCGCAGGCGGTCGGTCAGGGCGGCGCAGTTTTTCACCACCTGCTGCTGCAGGTCGCGGAATTGCTGGGTGCGGGCCAGCTTGAAGGTGGTGGCCAACGCGGCGAAGACATGCACATGCGGGCCGCCCTGTTCGCCAGGGAACACGGCGCGGTCAAGCTTCTTGGAGAGGGCGGCATCCTGAGTGATGATACAGGCGCCGCGCGGGCCCATGAGGGTCTTGTGGGTGGTGAAGGTGATGACGTGGGCAAAGCCAACCGGGCTGGGCACCGCGCCGCCGGCAATGAGACCGGCGATGTGCGAAACATCCGCCAGCAGAATGGCGCCGACCGAATCCGCGATGGCGCGGAAGCGTGCCCAGTCGGGGATCCACGGGTAGGACGAATAGCCGGCGATGATCATCTTCGGCTGGTTTTCGGTGGCCAGTTTTTGAACCTGGTCGTAGTCGATCATCTCCGTAACGGGATCGACATTGTAGTGCACGATCTTGTAGAGTTTGCCGGAGCGGTTGACCGAGGACCCGTGGGTGAGGTGACCGCCGTGCAGCAGGTTCATGCCCATCACCACATCACCGGGGTTGACGAGGTGATAGACCGCGTTGTTGGCGGGCGCACCGGAGAGCGGCTGCACATTGACGAACAACTGGTTGGCTTTGACGGTGGGGGTGGCGAAGGCTTCGGCGCAGCGGCGGCGGGCGAGGGCTTCAATAATATCGGCGTATTCCACGCCCTTGTAATAGCGCGGATCGGCATAACGGCGATAGTGGTTCAAGCGGGCGGTGTAATCCAGAATTTCCGGTTCGGTCATCCAGCGGGTTTCTTCATCGGGATAACCTTCGGCATAAATATTCTGGAAAACAGACCCCAGCGATTCGCGCACAGATTCCGGTGCGGTGCTTTCGCTGGGGATCAGGATCAGCTTGCGAAACTGGCGTTCCGCTTCGATCTGGATTAGTTCGCTGACCTCGGGATCGAGATCGACCAACTTGCCGCGAAACAGGTAATCACTCATCAGTTTTGCTCCTCTGAAACGGCGGTATGAAACAACCCAGAACAAACCATCGTCCCCCTCTTCCCGCTGTGCAGCTCAAGTTACGGGTACATTTAAAATGATGCACGAGAATAAAAGGAACGATGCCTTCTGCTTAATTTTAGCCCGCGAGGGGAAGTGGGTCAAGTAGCCAGGGGGTGCAATAGGTCACGAGTTTGTAAGACAAGTATATCCTTTTTGATTTGCCGGCAAAAAAGAGGGCCGGTTGCCCGACCCTCCGGGATTTTATGTGTGCATTGCCGTTTCAGACATTCATCAGGGTGTTCATCCAGTCCAGCATGGCTTGCAGCGTGACGATTTTATCGGGTTCGTTATGCAGTTCGTGATAACCGCCGTTGACCATACGGAAGGTGACTTTGTCGGCGGGCGCGCGGCTGGCGAATTTCTGCGTGGCCGCCGGGCTGATCAGCCGGTCGGCGCTGCCTTGCAGCAGGAGCAGCGGTAGGGGATATTCCGGCGCGTGCTCGATGATCCAGGGACCGGTTTTGATGATATCCAACCCCAGGCGGGCGGAGACACGGTCGTGCACCAACGGGTCGGCCTTGTACTGCTGGATGACCTTCGGATCGTGCGATAGATTGTTGACATCCAGGTCGTTGGCCATGGTGAGCATGGGTGCCAGACGGTAGAGCAGGTTGCCGGCGGCCATTTTAATCGGGGGAACCGGTTCATATTTGACCAGGCCCGGACTTGTGACGATGGTTCCAGCCAGACGGGGCCGGCGCTGCAAGGCGAAGTACAACACGAACAATCCGCCCATGCTGTGGCCGTACAGGAAGACGGGCAAGCCGGGGTAACGTTGGGCGGCCACGTCCAGCAGCTTTTGAACATCGTCCATGGCGTGATCCAGCGAGGGCACGTGCCCGCGGATGCCGTTGGTGCGGCCGTGGCCGCGCTGATCGTGGGCGAGGACGGCGACCCCGTTGCGTGTCAGAAAATCGGCGACATGCTGATAACGGCCGGAATGCTCACCCAGACCATGAATCAGAGCTACCACCGCGCGCGGGGGTGCATCATCAGCGTGCCACTGGCGGGCAAAGATTTCGACGCCATCGGGGGTGCTCCAACCGAATTCGAATTCTTGCATGCTTTCCTCCGCTGAAACTGGATAAACGAAGCCGGGATTGTTCGTTATAATACCGATATGGGATAAGTGTATACCGGTGTGAAAAAACCGGCAAGCCGGCGCGTGTCCTATTTATGTGCAGCAAGTCACAGTGGGGGATGTGACCCCCGTGTGAATTGCACAGCGTCCGGGAACCGGGCATAATGGGTGTACCCGCCAGAATGGTTGAACCGATGATGAAACGATTGATGCACTGCGGGGTTTATTAATGAAAGAAACACCGCCCACGGCATTCCCCGAAGATCTGCCGGACGATCAGGCGATTGTGCGGGCAGCGAGCGGAGATTTGGACGCCTTCAGCGTGCTGTATGCGCGCTACATAGGGCGTATTTACAACTATATTTTTTATCGCACCGGCAGCCAGGCGGATGCCGAGGATTTGACTTCGCGCGTGTTCCACCGCGCCTTGTCACACCTGCCGCGCTATCGCAACATGGGCTTGCCGTTTTCGGCCTGGCTGTACCGCATCGCGCATAACCTGGTGGCCAACTGGCATCGCGACAACAGCCGGCGACAGGAGTTTTCGATTGAAGACAGCGAACCGCACCTGCCGCACAATGAAATGCCGGAAACGGAGCTGATGCGGGCACAAGAAGTGGCGCGTTTGATGGAGGTGGTGCGTACCTTCCCGGCGGAGCGCCAGCAATTGTTGATTTTGAAATTTGTTGAGGGAATGTCGAATCAGGAAGTGGCGACGATCATGAATCGCAGTGAGGGCGCGATCAAAAGCCTGTATCATCGCACGTTGATTCAGCTTCGTGATCTATTGAACGAACACCCGGAGAGGTGAGCCATGTTGAGAATTGTGACGGACGGCGCCGCGGACATGCCGGAAAGCTGGAAAGACGAATATGATATTCAGGTCATTCCGTTGACGGTGCGCTTTGGTGAGGAATCGTACCTGCAGGGGCGCGATATTGGCGTGGAGAACTTTTACCGCCTGGTGGAGCAGAAACGCGTGTTCCCCAAAACATCGCTGCCTTCGCCGGGGCAAATTGCCGATTTTTACCGCCACATCGCCCGCCAGGGGGATACCATCCTCTCCATTCATCTGGCCAGCAAGATGTCGGGCACCTTCAGCGCAGTGCAAATGGGCGCCCGTGATGTGATGAACGAATTCCGGATTTTCACCATGGATTCGGGGGCCGGATCGGCGGCATTGGGCTTTATGTGCCGGGACGCGCGCCTGATGGAACGCGCCGGGGCGTCGGTGGATGACATTCGCGGCTGGTTGGAGCAGAAAAGCCGGCGGCTGGCGATTGCTTTCACGTTGGACACGCTGGATTACGCCTATTTGAGCGGACGAATTGGGAAAATGACGCGGGCCATCAGCTCCATGCTGCGCATCAAGCCGATCATCATTTTACGCGACGGGCTGCTGTCTATGTCGGAAAAAGTGTGCACACGGCACAGCGCGCTGGAACGGGTGGTGAATGTCATCCGTGAGCGGGTGGGTGAAATGAAGGTGAACGTGGCGGTGGTGCATGCCGCCGATCTGGAAGCGGCCAATGACATGGTGCAGCGCTTGCGCGGCAAGCTAAATCTAAATGAGGTGGTGATCACCGATCTGTCGATCCCGGTGGCGGCGAACCTGGGACCGGGTACGATCGGAATTGTCGCTTACCCGGCCAATATCGAGTAGACGACGAAAGGGGCGTTGATTGACGATGGAGATGGACGCTATCACGTTGTTGGAGAAAGACCTGAAATCCGTTTTTGCTCCGGTGAAACCCAACCCTGAATTTGTGGCGCACCTGGAGCGCCGGCTGGTCCGTGAGGATCGCGTGGCGTTGGAGGAAAAAAACAGCCAGGCCGGCTGGATGATTGCCGTGCTGGGCGCGGCTGCCGGGCTGCTGCTGATCGGACTGATTCGTCTGCTGACGCGCGGAAAATCGAGCCGTTGACCGGCAAGCCCACCGGGGTTCCATCACAAAGCCGCCTGCATCAAGCAGGCGGCTTTTGACTTGGTTTAAAGGGTTAGAGTATGCCGAATTTTTCTTTGAGCTGGCTCATCGTGGGCTCGACCAGGGTGCTGCCGTCCGGGAAGAGGATGGTGGGCACGCTGCGAAAGCCGTGATTGATCTGCTCCACCAGCGTACGCGCTTCCGTATCGGTGTCGATATCCACCCAGCGGTAGGGAATGTTGTGCTGGGCAAAGAAGCGGCGGGCGCGCTGGGTGTCGAAACACCAGGTTGTGCCGTACATGATGATTTCAGCGGGGGTTTCGGGCATCCTCGTCTCCTGGAAGTTGGAATCCCAATCGATCTACCAACTGGCGAGTCTCACGGATCAGATCGATCTCAGCCGGCAGGTGATAGTCCGCGTCGACGCGTTCCAGCAAGTGCGAAAGAATCGCGCGCACATCGGCAGGGGTGTCGGGTAGTTGTTGGACGGTAGCGAGCAGGTCGATGCTGCTGACGGTGGGCAGGCGGGTACCCTGGCGGGACAGGTAAGCGCGCACGGCAATGCCAGCCGCGCGCCGGGCGCACACACGCGCACGGCCTTCCAGGCCGTTCAGGCGCGACTGTTCGGCCATTTCCAGCTCAGCGCGGATTTGATCTTCGTAGGTCATGCAGCAATTGTACCGGATAAAACCGCTTTTTCCGAGGGGGGAGTGGAGAATTTTGGATTTGATCCGGGCGGTCAAAACTGGATATAATAACACCGTTAAGTAAATAATACTCACAACGCTGGACGGGTGTTGATGCCTGGCGTGGATGGATAAGGGTGGAACATGGAATCAGACCGGAATACGCCGCCCGGAATTGTGGCCCTGATGGGGTCGGGCGAAACCGCCTATTACGGCGGACAGATATTTGAGAATGTGGCGCGGCGGCTGGGCGGCGCGTTGCGCGTGCGCGTGCTGGAAACCCCCGCCGGGTTCGAACTCAACTCGCCGCAGGTGGCCGGGCGGGTGGCCGAGTACTTGCGTGTGCGGCTGCAAAATTACCGCCCGCAAGTGGAATTGGTGGCGGCACGGGCGCGCGGCGGCCCTTACAGCCCGGACAATCCGCACGTGCTTGGCGGTTTGATGAATGCCAGCCTGATGTTTATGGGGCCGGGCAGCCCCAGCTATACGGTTCGGCAATTGCGTGGCAGCCTGGCCTGGCGCATGATGCAGGCACGTCACCGGTTGGGCGCGGCCCTGGTGCTGGCCAGCGCCGCCACCGTGGCGATGGGGGTGAAGGCGCTGCCGGTCTACGAGATCTATAAAGTGGGCGAAGACCCGCACTGGAAGGATGGTCTGGACTTGCTGGGGGCGTATGGCCTGCGCCTGGTGGTGGTTCCGCACTGGAACAACGCCGAAGGCGGCGCCGATGTGGACACCAGCCGCTGCTTTGTGGGGCGAGAGCGCTTTGAAGCGCTTTCCGGTCAATTGGACGAGGGCATCACCATTTTAGGATTGGATGAGCACAGCGGGTTGATCATCGATTTCGCTGCCGGTGAGTGCGAGGTGGGCGGGCAGGACAGCGTGCATGTCATCCGAGGCGGCCGGGGGCAGGATTACGCGCGGGGCGAGCGTTTCCCGCTGGCTGTGCTGGGCGACTATCGCCCGCTGGAAGATCCGGCGCAGGGCATTGGCGCGGAGCTTTGGTCGACCATGGCGGCCGAGCAGGATGCGCAGGCGTCGGCCGGGATGCCCGAACCTCCGGTGAATGTACTTGCGCTGGTGGACAAGCGCGAGATCGCCCGCCGGGAGCGCAATTGGGCGGAATCGGATGCGCTGCGCGAGCAAATTGCCGGGATGGGATGGAAAATTCAGGATACAAAAGACGGACCGGTGCTGGAAGCGGAGTTGTGAAGGCAGGAGACGAAAAACCGGCTCCTGTGTTAAAATCAAAGCCATGACATTGCGCGTGGTCTTTATGGGTTCCCCTGATTTTGCGCTGCCCACCCTGGCCGGGTTGGCGGCGCATTATACTGTTGTCGGCGTTGTGACGCAGCCCGATCGGCCCGCCGGTCGCGGGCGCACGCTGACGCCCCCGCCGGTGAAAACACTGGCCGAACAACTGGGTATCGCGGTGATGCAGCCCGAACGGCTGCGCGCGCCGGATGCCTTCGCGCAGCTGGCCGCGTGGCAGCCGGACCTGATTGTGGTGGCGGCCTTCGGGCAGATCCTGCGGCAAAACGTGCTGGAACTGGCGCCGCACGGGTGCCTCAACGTGCACGCTTCGCTGCTGCCGCGGTGGCGCGGCGCCGCGCCGATACAGGCGGCCATTCTGGCAGGCGACCAACAAAGCGGCGTGACGATCATGAAAATGGATGCCGGGATCGACACCGGCGATATTCTGGCGCAGCGCGCCACCGATCTGACGGCGGATGAGACGGCGGGCAGCCTGTCGGAACGGCTGGCCCGGATAGGTGGTGAGCTGCTGCTGGATACACTGCCGGGCTGGCTGGCGGGTACGGTGCAACCGGTGTCGCAGGAGAATGTGCGGGCGACCTACGCCGCCATGTTAAAGAAAGAGGACGGCGAATTGAATGTGCAGGAAACGGCGGAGCAGTTGGAACGGCGTGTGCGCGCGTTTCAACCCTGGCCGGGCACCAGCCTGCGCGTGGGGGGCGAAGTGTACAAGGTGCTGCGCGCTCACGTGGTGCGCGGCACGCTGCCGCCAGGCCGCACCGGAGTGATGGATCACTTGCCGGTGGTGGGCACCATGCAAGACTGCCTGGCGCTGGATGTGTTGCAGCCGGCGGGCAAAAAAGCCATGGACGGGCGCGCGTTCTTGTTGGGCGCGCGCAATTGGATGAGTGAGGCCGCGTGATTCAAACGACGATCCCGCATTTTCGTGTGTTGTGTTTTGGCGTGGGGGCGATTGGCACCTACATCGGCGGCAGCCTGGCACTGATCGGACAGGATGTGACCTTTGTGGAACGACCGGAAGTGGCCGAGGAGGTTAACCGGCGTGGACTGCGCCTGGGATTGGCACAGGGCGAGCTGCAGGTTAGCCACGCACGCATTGTGCCCTCGGTGGAAGCCGCGTTGGACGGCAAGCCGTACGACTTTGCCCTGTTTGCCGTCAAATCGTATGATACTCGTGCGGCATTGGACGGCCTGGCCCCCTATGTGGCGGCGCTGCCGCCGGTGCTATGCCTGCAGAACGGCGTGGAAAACGAACAGGCTATTGCCGCTTTGCTGGGCGAGAACCGCGTGATTGCCGGAACGGTGACCACCGCCGTGGGCAGGCGTGCCGCCGGGGATATCTACGTTGAACGGCTGCGCGGCATGGGTGTGGCGCTGGAACACCCGCTGGCGACGCATTTGGTGCCGGTGCTGGACGCCGCCGGATTGCAGGCACGTGGTTTTCCCAATGCCGCCGCAATGAAATGGTCCAAAATGCTGACGAACCTGATGGCCAACGCCACTTCGGCCATATTGAACCTGACCCCGGCAGAAATCTTTGCCCACCCGGGGTTGTATGCGCTGGAAGTACGCCAGATGCGCGAGGCGCTGGCAGTGATGAAAGCCAACGGCATTGGCGTGACCGATTTACCGGGCACACCGGTGCACCTGCTGGTGTGGGTTTTGCAGAACCTGCCGTTGAGTATCAGCCAGCCGCTTGTGAAACGCGCGCTGGGCGCCGGGCGCGGCGGGAAGATGCCATCTTTCCATATCGATTTGTACGGTGGGCGGAAGAAGTCGGAAGTGGAATACCTGAACGGTGCGGTGGTGCGTTATGGACAGCGGGCGAGCGTGCCTACGCCGGTCAATCGCTTGCTGACCGATACGCTGACCGCGCTGGCGGCCGGGGAGTTGCCGCTGGAAACGTTTGCCCGCCAGCCGGAAAAATTGCTGGGCAGCCTGTAATCATCCCTCAAGGAGCGACGCCGCATGAGTGTACCGGAGTGGGTTTCGGACGCCGTTTTCTATCAAATCTTTCCTGACCGGTTCGCCAACGGCGATCCGTCCATCAATCCGGCCAACGTACAGCCGTGGGGTTCACCGCCGACCATTCGCGGTTTTCAGGGCGGTGATTTTCGCGGCGCACAACAGCGCCTGGGCTACCTGGCCGACCTGGGGATCAACGCACTGTATTTCAACCCCGTTTTCCTGGCGTCATCCAATCACCGCTACAACGCCACCGATTATTATCAAATTGACCCCAAGCTGGGCAGCATGGCGGATTTTCGCGCGTTCCTGGATGCGGCGCACGCGCACGGCATGCGCGTGATCCTGGACGGTGTGTTCAATCACTGCGGGCGCGGGTTTTTCGCCTTCAGTGATATTCTGGAAAACCAGCAAGATTCACCCTATCGCGACTGGTTTCATGTGCTGCATTACCCGGTGGATGCCTACAGCCCGGGCGACGCCACCGATTTTATCGGCTGGTGGAAGTACAAAAGCCTGCCCAAATTCAACACCAACACCCCTGCGGTGCGGCGCTATTTGCTGGGTGTGGCGCGTTTCTGGGTGGAGCAAGGTATCGACGGATGGCGCCTGGATGTGCCGAACGAGATTGACGATGACAGCTTCTGGGCGGAATTCCGGCAGGTGGTGAAAAGCGCCAATCCGCAGGCGTATTTGCTGGGTGAAATCTGGGACATTCAACCGCGCTGGGTGGGTGAAAGCCACTTTGATGGGCTGATGAACTACCCGGTGCGGTCGGCGTTGCTGGCCGCCTTGAACGGCACGATCACCGTCGGTTCGCTGGCCGAGCAGGTGGAACGCGCCGCGCACGCCTATCCGTGGGAAAACGTGCTGGCGATGTACGGGCTGTTGGGCTCGCATGATGTGGAACGTCCGGCGACGATGTTGAAAAGTCATCCCGAGCGGTTGAAGCTGGCTTATGCCTTCCAATTCGCTTATCCGGGCGCGCCGGCCATTTATTACGGCGACGAGATTGGCCTGGAAGGCGGAAAAGACCCGGATTGCCGGCGGGCGTTCAACTGGGATGAGCGCAGTTGGAATCATGATTTGCGCCAGTGGATTCAACGCCTGATTGCCGCGCGAAAGAACACCGCCGCGCTGCGGCGCGGCGGATTGGAGCGGGCATTGTGTGATGAAAGCAAGGGTGTGTATGCCTTTTGGCGCAAACTGGAACCCGAAACCGTACTGGCGGTGTTTAATTTCAGCGCTAAAACACAAACGGTAAGCGTGCCGGTACAGGCGCAAACCTGGCAGGATGTGTTGGGTTCCGGTGACCGTCAAGCCGAAGGCGGCGCGCTCAACCTGTCCCTGCCGTCAGCGGGTGCGCTCATCCTGCGAGGAACCGCTTAATACTCCGCCACCCAGCCGGCTTCTTCGGCGGCGAAGAAGATATCGGTGGTGGAAATCATCCCAATCAAATTGTGCGCGGCATCCACCACCGGTAAGTGGTGGATGTTGTGTTTTTGCATGGTGATGGAACACTCGGTCAGAGACCACTCCGGCTGGGCTGTGACGACCGGCAGCGAAGCGATTTCGCTGACGCGCGTTTCCACCGGATCCTTACGCACGGCAATGATCTTGTCACGGATGTCGGTGGTGGTGAGGATGCCAAATTGGGTAGGATTTTCGGGAGAAACGACCACCAGGCTGCTGATCCCGCGGCGGCGCATGAGGGTCAGCGCGTACGAAACACTGCTATCGGGATCGATGACGATCGCGGGGGTGCTCATCCAATCGCGTACTGTGTGACTCATAAGCCCTCTCTCTTGAACGGTGCGGATCAGGGTGTGTAAAGCGCGTCGGTGCGCGCAGCCATGATGAAGTCGTTCTGATGCAGGCCACGGATTTTATGCGTCCACCAGGTAACGGTGACGCGCCCCCATTCGGTCAAAATTGCCGGGTGGTGATCTTCCGTTTCAGCGATGGCGCCCACGCGTATGGTGAAATCCAACGCGGCGGCAAAATCCTTAAAGCGAAAAATGCGGCGCAATTTCGAAATTCCATCCGTCTCAACCAATTGCCATTCGGGGATTTGCGGCAGAAGGTGTAAAATCTCCGCCTCGCTGAGCAGCGGGGCGTCACCTTTGCAGGGTACACATTGAAGTTCCTTCAAAGCCGTCATCGCCACCTCCGGCAGGAAACGGGCATTGATGTTGGTTCATTATAAATCAAACCGATCTGAATAATCAATTACCCTGCGATGACTGCCCGGAATTGCTGATGGAGTCGATGCGCACGTGTCAGGAGTGGGTTGAATCGGAGCCAAAGCGGCGCTGCCATTCGTAGAGCCGGTTGAGGGCCTCGATGGGGGACAGGGAATTGATGTCCAAGACTTTCAACTCGTCCAATAACGGGTTGGTCTCGGGGAAAAGCGCCATTTGCAGCGAGGCGACCGGCGCCGTGCGGGCGGCTTTGCCGGAGGAGGCTTCGAGCTGCTGCATGATTTCACCGGCGCGCTGCACCACCGGGCGCGGCAGGCCGGCCATTTGCGCGACATGGATGCCATAGGAACGGTCGGCGCCGCCGGGAACAATCTTGTGCAGGAAAACGACCTGGTTGTCGGCTTCGGATACAGCCACATTGTAATTGCGCACGCCGGGCAGCAGCTCGGCCAGTTGGGTCAGCTCATGGTAATGGGTGGCGAAGAGCGTGCGCGCGCGCAGGCGCGGGTGGTTGTGGATGTATTCAACCACCGCCCAGGCGATGGAGACACCGTCGTAGGTGGAGGTGCCGCGGCCGATTTCATCGAGGATCAGCAGGCTGCGTTCGGTGGCATGGTGGAGTATGTTGGCGGTCTCGATCATCTCGACCATGAACGTCGATTGGCCGGCATGGATTTCATCCTGCGCGCCGATGCGGGTGAAAATGCGGTCCACCAGGCCGATGCGCGCGGAACTGGCGGGGACGAACGAACCGATTTGACTCATCAGCACGATCAGGGCGGTCTGACGCAGGAAAGTGCTCTTTCCGCTCATATTGGGGCCGGTGATGATGCGCACGATCTCGCCCGGCTCGAAGACGGTGTCGTTGGGCACAAAGCGCGCCGAACCGGCGGCATGTTCCACCACGGGGTGGCGGCCGTTGAGGATTTCCAGGCCGTTTTCGGGCAACAGTTCGGGGCGGGTGTAGCTGCCCACGGCGGCAGCCTGAGCCAGCGAGGCGAGCACATCGAGCTGCGCCAGACTGCGGGCGGTATCCAGCAGTCGACGGCTGGCGCCGGCCAACTGGGCGCAAACGCTCTTAAAGATGCGGGCTTCGATCTCGCGGATGCGGTCCTCGGCGTTGAGCACCAGCGCTTCATATTCCTTCATCTCGGGGGTGATGTAGCGCTCGGCGTTGACCAGGGTTTGCTTGCGGATGTAATCCTGGGGCGCCAGGGCGGTGTTGCTGTTGGAAATTTCGATGTAGTAGCCGAAAACCTTGTTGTACCCAACCTTGAGGTTGCGGATGCCGGTGCGATCGCGCTCAACATTTTCCAGATTGGCGATCCATTCGCGGGCATGACGCGAGGCCTCGATCACGCTATCCAGCTCGCTGGAATAGCCGGGGCGAATGACGCCGCTGGTGTTCAGCGTAGCAGGCGGCTCATCACTGATGGCGCTTTGCAATATATCCAGCTCGGCATCACATGGGTGCAGCCGGTCAAGGATTTCCTGCAAGGCGGGGACTGGCGCATTAAACAATTGCAAGACGGCGGGCAGCGCCGCCAACGTTGTGCGCATAGCCATTAGATCGCGCGGGCCGGCATGGCCGGAGAGCACCCGGTTGGTCAGGCGTTCCAGATCGCCGAGGGCGTGCAGCGCGGCGCGCAGGCTGGCGCGCAGCAACCCCTCATCCAGCAGGGTTTGCACGCCGTCCTGCCGTTGTCGAATGGCGGACAGGTCGAGCAGGGGTTTGCTGACCCAGGCACGCATCAGGCGGCGGCCCATGGGCGTGACGCTGTGATCGAGCACGCTGAGCAGCGACCCTTGCTCGCCGCTGCCCCGGATGGTTTCGGTCAATTCCAGATTGCGGCGTGTGGCGGCGTCCAGCGTCATGAACTCGGTTATGGCGTAGGTGGAAATGGACGTGAGCAGGTTGAGCGCGGAAGGCTGGGTTTGCGCCAGGTATTGCACAATAGCGCCCGCAGCGCGAACTGCCAGATTGAACCCGCGCAGGCCAAAACCATCCAACGAGGCGGCGGCGAATTGTTTGAGCAGAGCCTCACTACAGCGGCCAGATTCGAAGCGCCAATCGGGCCAGCGGGTGAAATGGATGGACACACCGTCAACAGCCGGGGATGATTCCGGCAACAGGATCTCGGCGGGGTTGAGGCGCAGGGTTTCGGCGCGCATCAGGCCGTGTATGTCTTCACCCTCAAATTCGGCGGCGGAAAATTCACCGGTAGTGATATCGGCATAGGCCACGCCGCAGCGGTTTTCCGCAAAAACCAGCGCGGCCAGGTAGTTGTTGCGGTCGCTTTTCAGCAAGCCCGGCTCGATGACCGTGCCCGGCGTGACCACGCGCACCACCTTGCGCGGAAACAGGCCGCGGGTGGGTTGATCACCGACCTGCTCGCAGATGGCGACGTGATAGCCTTTTTCAATCAGGCGGGCCAGGTAGTTTTCGACGGCGTGGTAGGGGATGCCCGCCATGGGGATGCGCATGCCCTTTGCCACGTTGCGCGAGGTGAGGACGATGTCCAGCTCGCGAGAAGTGGTTTCGGCGTCCTGGTCGAAGGTTTCGTAAAAATCGCCCAGGCGGAAAAATAGGATGGCGTCGGGGTACTGGCGTTTGATATCCAGATACTGCTGTCGAATGGGGGTCACGTCGTCGGTGGACATGGGCTAATTGTATCCCAAATTGCGGAGCGCCGCGCGGTTAAGCGAACCCTCTGCCGGGGCGCGGCAGAGGGAAAAAGGTGCGGATTGCGGACGGGTTTAGATTTTGCCGCGCATCATTTTGGCCAGTGTCGCCAGCATGAAACCGGCGGCGGTCAGGGCGGCAAGGCCGAGCTTGGTGGTATCCAGCACGGGTTTGACGCGCACGCCGTTGGCATCGGAAATTACCACGGCTACGGGGCGGGCGAAGGTACGACCTCCGCCACCGCCGCCGGAACCGTTGCCGCTGCCGCCGTCTTTGTCCGTGCCGGTACCCGAGCCGATGCCGAATCCGGCCACCGCGAACACCTCGGCGGCGGGAATGATGATCTGTCCGCCGTGGCGGATGTGCGTGCCGTATACGGCATTCACATCGGCTGTGGCCAGCAATTGATCCATCGTATCCTGAATCACCTGCATCGGTTCAGGGCTTTCTTCCATCGGGGCGGCATCCATTGCGATTTCGTCGGTCATACGTTCCTCACTTTCCAATTCTTATTTAGCGCGGGGGATAAAGCGGGTGGCCAGCACAGCCGCGAACAGTAGCGCCAGCGCGTAGAAACCGATTTGCACCAGGCGAGTCTGATCGATGACCGGCAGGCTTTGCTGCGCGGCGCCGTCCGGCGCGTAGATGACGCGCACCGGAAAGTTCCACACCAGGCCGCCGTTTGAGCCGAGGGACAGCTTGAGCGCTCGTGATTTCAAGCGCAGCTCGCCGCCTGCTACACGGATTGGGCGGGAAGTCGTTTCATCAAAGGATCCAGACGGAGATCTCATGCCTGTTGTCCACCTCCGGGGGACATATCAGCCGTTTTTGTGGCCGCATTCTGAGCAGAATTTGGCGCCCGGCTGCAATTTTGCGCCGCACGCGCCGCAGGTATCGTCGGATTTGACTTTTGCGCCGCAGTTGGCGCAGAATTTGGCGTTGGTGGTCATCGGTTCGCCGCAAGACGGGCAGGAGGCGACGATGGTTTCGCGCCAGTTGCCTTCGGCCAGTTTCTTGTCCTCTTCGGCCATGGCGGCGTGCGCCCATACCTCTTCCACCGAGCGGGACGCCTGCGCGGCGGACATTTCCACGCCCATGTCGGGCGCGCAGTTCTTGCACAGACCGCGCTTGGTGTTCCAGCAATGATCGCGGCAAACCCAGCTATTGCAGCGCGGGCATTGCACATACGACGGGCGGATTTGCGCGATGGCATCCACCAGGGCTTCGTCGCGGGCCTTTTGCCAGCCGGCGGAGCGCACACGCTCGCCAATATTGGCCGCCGAGCTGAAAAAGCCGCCCAGCAGGCTGCTCGCGCCGTCCAGCACTTCGCTGATGGTGCCGGTGGCCCAGGCTTTGAAAGGTGTGCGGGTGCCCTTACCGCAGCGGTCGCACAGGAATTCGAACTGAAAGCCACGGTCGGTGCTCAAGTCGTTGTAATTGTTGGTGAATTCAAAATTCTGACTCATTTGCGGGCTCCACGAAGTTGATCGGGTTCGGATGATGGATGGATTCTTCTATGATTGTATATCAGAATTGGCAAGGATCAACCGGCGCGCAAGCGGGAATGCACGTATAATTTAGGGAAGAATTTCACAGGAGCAGGACATGACAGATTTGGACGGAAACGTTTTGGCCGGTATTCCGATGGGTCTGGGAACGTGGTCCTGGGGGGACCGAATGTTCTGGGGGTTTGGCAACGGGTACAATGAAACCGATATCGCCGAGGCCTATCAAGCGAGCGTGATGGGCGGCGTGGCGTTGATGGACACGGCCGAAGTGTACGGGCAAGGCCGTTCGGAGCATTATCTGGGCAAGCTGCTCAAAACGACCGAGATAAAACCTATTGTGGCCTCCAAGTTCATGCCGTTTCCCTGGCGGTTGTCGCGCAAAGCGCTGCTGCGCGCGCTGCAAGCCAGCCTGAAGCGCCTGCAAATCTCGCAATTGGACCTGTATCAGGTGCACTTCCCGCTGCCGCCGGTGAATCTGGAAACGTGGATGGAAGCGATGGGCGAAGCCTTGCAGCGTGAATGGATTCGTGCTGTGGGCGTTTCCAATTTTGACCGCAACCAGATGCAGCGGGCGGTGGATGCGTTGGCCAAACAGGGCCTGACCCTGACTTCGAACCAGGTGGAATATCACTTGCTTGACCGGCGGGTGGAACGCAATGGACTGCTGGCTCAGTGTAAAGAGCAGGGTGTGACGTTGATCGCGTACAGCCCGCTGGCGTCTGGGGTATTAACCGGCAAATACAGCGAGCAAAATCCGCCGCGCGGGGTGCGCGCCGGGCGTTATTCGCGCCGGGTGATGGCGCAGGTACGGCCGTTGATCGACTTGCTTAACAAAATCGGGTCGGATCACGCCGGAAAGACGCCGGCGCAGGTATCGTTGAACTGGGTGATTGCGAAAGGGGCATTGCCAATCCCCGGCGCCAAGAACCTGAACCAGGCGCAAACCAACGCCGGAGCGCTGGGTTGGTCGTTGACCGAAGATGAAGTGGCGGCGCTGGATGAGATGAGTGAGCGGGTGACGCGCGGGCTGTGAAGCGCAACCCGGAGGCCATTCCTGCGTAGATGAATATGAAGAATTCTCTACGAAAGGAAGATTAACATGGAAAACCGAAATGTGTTACGCCGCTCGCGCTCGGATCGCGTGGTGGGTGGCGTGTGTGGTGGGTTGGGCGCGTTCTTTGGGATCAGTTCAGCCTGGTTCCGGCTGGCCTTTCTGCTGGCTATGATTCCAGGCGGGATCCCGGGGCTGGTGCCATATATCATCCTGTGGATCATCATCCCGGCGGAATGACGTCGCGGCGGGCGCAAGTCTTGATCTTTTCGGCGTTGTCTGATAAACTTGCTTCTTGGTCGCAACAAATTAAAGCGTTGCTACCTTTCCGCTCCCGGCTCATCCACGATGTTGACCGGGGGCTATCCCGAGGAAAGGAGGTTTCCCTTAAATGCGCAACTATGAAGTCGTGCTTGTTATTCATCCGGACCTGGACGAGAATGCTGTCAATGGTGTGATTGAAAAGGTCAAAGGGTGGATTACCGAGTCCGGTGGCGCTGTTGCCAAGGTTGAGTCGTGGGGCAAACGCCGCCTGGCTTACCTGATCCGCAAGCAGCGTGAAGGTCAGTATCAGCTGATCACGGCAGAATTTGCCCCTTCGTTTACCGCTGAGCTCGAACGCAACCTGCGGTTCCTGGAACCCGTGATGCGTTTCCTGATTGTGGTGAAGGAGTAAATTCCGGGCCATCGAACAGCGTCGAAGGAGTGTTGAATGAGCCGCGGATTGAATAAAGTCATGATCATCGGTCACCTGGGGCGCGACCCGGAGATGCGGTACACACCCTCCGGGCGGCCGGTCACGACGTTTACGATTGCCACCAGCCGGTCGTGGAACACCGCGGACGGCGAACGACACACGGAAACGGAGTGGTTCAATATCGTCACCTGGGGCAATCTGGCAGAGATTTGCAAATCGTATCTGACCAAGGGCCAGCAGGTGTATGTGGAAGGTCGACTGCAAACCCGCCGGTGGGAAGACAACGACGGCAACAAACACACCAGCGTCGAGATCGTCGCAAATGAGATGATGATGCTTGGCGAACGACGTGAAGGTGGAACAGCCCAGAACGGTGAAGCCCTTGCGGCGGATAGTGATCTGGATGATGAGTATCCATTCTAGTGGAGTACGGAAATGAGTGAACAGAATTACAACGAAGGCGAACAGAGCTATGGCGGCGGCCGCCGGTTTGTGGCCCGTCCGAAGATCTGCCAGTTCTGCGCCGATAAGAATTACACCATTGATTACAAAGCGGCGGATATGCTGCGCCGGTTTGTGACGGAAGAGGGCAAAATCCGCCCGCGCCGCCAGACCGGAACCTGCGCCCGCCACCAGCGCGAGCTGGCCGGCGCCATCAAACGCGCGCGCCACATCGCCCTGCTTCCCTACGTCGGGGAATCCTGGTCGGATGCGCTGCGCTAGTCTCTGAGGTTTATCACCCGGGGCATGGGGTTTAACCGCCTTATGCCCCTTATTTTATGTAGTACGTGAGGTCGCCCATGGAAAGCCAATCGCCTAAAATTGTGACGAAGAAACATCAGGCGCGTATTGATCGTGAACGGACGCAGCGCAAGTTCCTGATTTTCGGGACAGTGGCCGTGATCGGCATTGCGCTGCTTCTGCTGCTGTACGGCATTTTGGACCAGGCCGTTTTTCAGGGAATGAAGGCGGTTGCGACCGTCGGCGGTGAGAAGATCACCGTTACGGAGTTTCAGGAGCGTGTACGCTATCAGCGCTGGAATCTGGTGCGAAATTATGCCCAGGGCCAGCAGCTCTTGCAGATTTTTGGCAATGACGCCACCTTTGCCCAGCAGCTTCAGAACATTCAGACCCAATTGGACAACCCGGTTGGGGTAGGCGTGGATGTGCTGGGCCAGATGGTGGATGAAATTTTGATCCAGCAAGAAGCCGCCCGGCGCGGGATCACCGTTACGGATGCGGAAGTGGAAAAATCGCTGCAGGATGCTTTCGGTTTCTATCCGGATGGGACGCCGACCCCCACGACTGAGCCGACGCCAGTGTACACCCCGACCATATCGCCCAAGCAGCTGAGCATGCTGGCCCCCACGGCCACAGTTGCGGTTGCGCCCACCGAGCAGGTCACCGAAACGCCGACCGAAGCCCCCACCGAGGCTCCGGCCACGCCTACCGCCACGCTGGACCCCAACTCCACCCCGGCGCCGACCGCCACCCCCTTGCCGACGGCTACACCGTATACCCAGGAAGGTTACAAGGCAGCGGTGAAGGGGATTGAAACCGAACTGGCAGACGCAGGTGTGCCTTTGCGGGTGTTGCGCGATGTGTTCCGCGCCAACTTGCTGCGCACCAAGCTGTTCGACGCGGTGACGGCGGATGTGGCCACCACCCAGGAGCAGGTCTGGGCGCAGCACATTCTGTTCAACCTCAAGGATGCCGACGGCAATTTGCTGCCTGAAAATGAGACCAATGCCAAGGCGGCTTACGAGCGTTTGAAGGCCGGCGAGGATTGGAACGCGGTGGAAGCGGATGTGTACAAAGACAATCCGCGCCAGGATGTTGGCGATTTGGGCTGGTTCACGCGCGGCGCCATGCTGCCCGAATTCTCCGACGCTGCTTTTGCCCTGAAAGAGGGTGAGATCAGCGAACCGGTGAAGACGATCTATGGTTGGCACATCATTCGCGTACTGGGACATGCCGACCTGCCGTTGACCGCCGATCAACTGGCGACGGCCAGGAATACCGTGTTTACGGATCTGCTGACCAAACTGCAGACTGACACGGTGATCGACCAGATGAATGACCTATCCACCATTGTGCCGAGCGAACCGTCGATCCCGACGAACTAACTCACCCAAGGTGAATTCAAAAAGCGCAGCCGAAAAGGCTGCGCTTTTTCGTTGCGAAGGCAGGTGGATCAGCGCACCATTTCTTCGCTGATCTCATCCAGGCGCAGGCTGATGACCTGGCTGGCGGAATCGCGGCCCATGGTGACACCGTAAATGACGCCGGCGGCCTGTACCGTGTTGCGGTTATGCGTGATGACGATGAACTGAGTCGTCTGGCTGAGTTCATTGAGCAACTCGGTGAAGCGCCCGACGTTGGCTTCGTCCAGCATGGCGTCCACTTCGTCCATTACGCAGAAGGGTGTGGGCGAGACTTTGAGGAGCGAGAAGATCAGCGCCACGGCGGTGAGGCTGCGCTCGCCGCCGGAGAGCAACGAGAGACCCTGTTCGCGGCGGCCCGGCAGGCGGGCCTCGATATCGATGCCGGTTTCGGTGGGGTGCTCTTCGTCGGTCAAGATGAGGCGGGCGCTGCCACCGTTGAACAGGCGGGCGAAAATCTGCTTGAATTCGGCGGCGACGGCATCGAACGTGCGGCGGAATTCAATGCGCATCAGCTCGTCCAGCTCGGCGATCACTTCGCGCAGGTCGGAGTCGGCTTTTTTCAGGTCGGCCACTTGCTGGGTGAGGAATTGGAAGCGTTCCACCACCTCGCGGTATTCTTCCTGCGCCTCGGGGTTGATGGCGCCCATGCGGCGCATTTGCGCGCGCTGGCGGCTAATGTTTTCTTCCAACCCGGCGGGCAGCTCGGTGAGGATGGGCAGCTGCTCAACCATGCCTTCCAGGGGCAGAGGGGTGGGGCCGGGGTTTTCACCCACATACTCAAAGGCGACCAAGCCGAAATCTTCTTCGACGCGGCGGCGCAGGCTGTCCAGCGCGTCGCGCTGATGGCCCAGTTCGAGCTGAGCCTGGGTGTGGTAGCGCTCGGCGACAGCCAGGGCTTGCTGGGCGCTGGCTTGTACGGCTTGCAAATCGGTGTAGGCTTTTTCGCGCTCGGCGCGATCCGCTTCGGCGGGTTGAATGCGCGCCTGGGCCGTTTCAATGGCCTGATTTAACTCGCTCTCCTGCGCGCGCAGGGCTTCGCGTTCGGCGGCAAGCTGCTGCAGAGCCGCATCGGTTTCGGCGATGCGCGCCGTTAGAGTTTGGCGGCGGGAGCGGTTGGCGGCGGCGGCCTGTTGGTTCTCCTCCAGACGGCGTTCCGCTTCCTTCATGGCGCGGCCAACGACGGCTGCGGATGTATTCCAGTGCACTACCTGCGATTGCAGCTCTTCGAGCGGCAAGGCGGAAAGCTGGCGGCTGAAATCGCGCACCTGTTCGTTGAGAGCGTTGATTTTTTCGGCGCTCTTTTCCAGTTCGGTGGTTACCTGGCGCAGTTCGTCCTCGGTGCGGCGAACTTGCTCTTCCAGGGTGGATTGCTGCTTGCGCTGCCATTCCTGCCGCTGGCGGGCTTGCTCAAATTCCAGCGTGGCCGATTGCAGCGCCTGGGCGACCTGACCGGCGCGCTGGTTGGCCTGCCGGACGGCTTTTTCTTGCTCGCCCAACGAGGCGCGAACGCGGTTGAGGTCGGAATCCACTTCCTGCAAATGGGTTTGGCTGGTTTGCAGCGCGGCAGCGGTGGTCTCCAGCGCTTCGGTCAGCTCGCGCTTCTGGCGCGGGCGTCCGATGACGCTGGCGCGGCCGTCCTGCCCGGCGATCACAGCGCCGCTGCCCAAAAAGACTTCACCGCGCAGTGTGACGACCCGCGCCCAGGCGGGCTTGCCTTCGATCAGGCGGCGGGCAGCGCGGCGGTCGCGGGCGACAAGCACACCGCCCAGCAATGCGCGCACCAGCGGGGCCAGATCGTCGTTGATTTTGACCAGCGATACGGCGTTGCCCAGGCAATCGGGGTCGTCCGGGGCGTCCAACGGTTGGCTGTCGCGGGTAGAATCGAGCGGAAAGAGCACGGCGCGGCCTTTTTCGCCGCTCTCCAGAATTTGCAGAGCCTGTTCGGGGTCGCTGCCGCTTTCCAACAAGACGGCATCCAGATACTCGCCCAAAACCGAAGCGATGGCGATTTCATATTGCGAAGGTACGTCCATCAACCCACTGAGGGCGCGCAGGCGCACGGTCAGTTTGCCCTGCTGGGCCGACTGCATGAGGAAGCGCGCGCCCTGGTTCAGGCCGCTGAGCGAGCGTTCGGCCTGTTCGAGCACGTCCAGCTGCGCTTTGAGGCGCGCGCGGGCGGTGTCCAACTGGGCACGCTCTTCCTGGGCTTTGCGGCGGGCGGCTTCCAAATCAGCGACCTGTTTTTGATGGTCATGCAGCGCCGCTTCGGCGTCTTTGACGACCTGGCGGGCTTGCTGCTGCTGCGTTTCGGCGGATTCAAAGCGGGCGCGGGCGCTCTCCACCGATTTTGCGGCGGCTTCGCTGCCCTGCGCCAGATTTTGTTGCGAGCGGCGCTGGTCTTCCAGACGGGTGCTCAATTCACGTTGGTGCGCTTTGGATTGCACCTGACGCGTTTCGGAATTCATCATGGCATGGCGGGCATCGCGCAGTTGTTGATCGATCCGGGCGCGCTCGGCTTCGCGTTTTTGCAGCATGCGGCGCACTTCGGCGGCCTGCGTGTTGGCTTCGTCCAGTTCGCCCTGCAGGCGGGCCAGTTCGTCTTCCACCGAGGCGATGCGATCGTCGTGGGCTTTTTCTTCTTCTTCCAGGCGAACGCGGTCGCTCTGGAAATTTTGCTGCTGAGTGTGCAAGGCGCGCTCGCGCTCTTCCATCACGGCCAACTGGCGCGAGATGCCTTCCCAGCGGCTGTGTTGTTCGGCAAGGGCGGCATGCCAGATGTTCAGGTTGGCGCGTAAAAGCTGCAATTCCCCGCGGGCGGCTTCCATCTGGCCGTCCACTTCGGCTGAACGCTGCCGGGCAGACTCGAGGCGCGTTTCCTGACTGCGCAAGACTTCGCGGGCGTGAGCCATTTCCTGCTGGGTGCGGTGCCAGTGGTAACCGTACCAGTCACGCAGCAGCAGGCGCAAATCGGCTTTGAGGCGGTCGTATTCGATGGCGCGTTTGGCCTGTTTTTCCAGGCTG
>DAOUGY010000093.1:0-2831 GCA_034428975.1 Anaerolineaceae bacterium
ATGGCGCAGGCCGGGCAGTACAACTACCCGCGCAGCCTGAAGCGCGGCGAGGGAGTGGCGGCGCACATGGCGGCGGCCGAGTTTATTGATGCGGCCATTTCACTGGTTTTCCTGCTCAACCGCCGCTACAAGCCGTTTTACAAATGGATGCACCATGCGGTGGTGGAACTGCCGGTGTTGGGGCGCCAAACCCATACTGCTCTGGCGCGGCTGGCGTCGGGCGAGCCGGACGGCGCCGGCATCATCGAAGAACTGTGCGGGTGGGTGGCTGCCGAACTGCGCCGGCAGGGCCTGAGCGACTGCCCCGGCGACTTTTTGTTGGATCACAGCCCGTCCATTCATTTGCGCATTTTAGATCCTGCTCTGCAGCAAACAGAGCGATGACCTCACGGATTGGAGGAAAGCGGGATGGCACAGACGGTGGTGGATCACATTGTGGCGATCGAATGGGAAATGTTCGCGGCGGTACCCAACGCCGGCGGCAAAGCGCCCTGCCAGGACGACCGGGTGACGTTTGAGATCATGCGCCGCAGTCAGGCCGAGGCCTGGCCGGTGGAGGTGCTGGAAAGTTACCGCAGCGACCTGCGGGCGGCCCGCCGCCAGGGATTGAACCTGATGACTGTGAAATACGCGCGCATGATGGAATTCACCCATCCGGATGAGTATGAGCGCATTCAAGATCAACTGCCCGCGGTGGACGAGCACACTCGCGCCTTGATCGACGAGGTGGTGGCGGTGCATCGCGTTTGGGATGACGAAGTTGCGGCGCGCTACCCGCGCGTGCGCAGCCGCGGCCGCCCCGGCAGCAGCCGGCAGGACGACGGCGCCCACACCTCGGCTGAAACGTACATGCGCGGCGAGTTGTCCACATTTTCACCGCACACGATGGAGCTGTATCACCGTTTTACGATGGAAGCACGGGCGGCCGGCATCAATCTGGCCCAAACGATTCTCGAAAATACCGCGCGCTTCTACGGGTACGCCTCGCTGGACGAGGCTGAAAAAGCCTTATAACGGCAGGTTGACGTAGATTTTGGTGCCGGTGCCCAGCTGGCTGTCGACGGTGACGGTGCCCCCCACCAGGCGGGCACGCTCGTTCATGAACGTCAGGCCGTAGTGGTTGGAGGTGGGCGTCTGCGGGTAAAAGCCGATGCCGTCGTCTTCAACATACAGCGCCACCGCCAGTTTGTTGTAAGTTAGCGCAACCTTTACCTGGCTGGCGTGGGCGTGTTTTTTGATATTGTTGAGAATTTCCTGGAAGATGCGCAGCAGTGTGACCTTGACGGCGGGCGGCACAAACGGCTCCTCGCCGACCACATCCAGCTCGTGCTGGATGGGCATATCATGGGCCAGCTGGTACAGTTCGCCGCGCAGGAGAGTCTCCAGGTTGCCCTGAATGGTAATGTTGGGGCGCAGCGCCTGCACCGAGCGGCGCGCTTCGGAGAGCTTGTCGCGGGCCATTTCGCGAATGCGATCCAGGATGCGCAGGACACTTTCCGTATCCTGATCATGAATCGCCATGCGCGCCGATTCCACCTGCATGGAAATGCCGGCAAAACCCTGCGCCAGCGTGTCATGAATCTCGCGGGCGATGCGGTTTCGTTCCTCAATCACAGCCATCTCGCGCACTTCGCTGTGCAGGCGCGCATTTTCCAGCGCCACGGCCACCTGGTCGGCCAGCGGCCAGATGATGAAAAGGTCGATGTCGCCAAACGGCTGGTCACCGCCATTAATTAAATCCAACACTCCGACGATGTTTTTCCCAATCTTGATTGGCACGGCCATGCGCATGGGCAGGCAGGGCATGGTCCTGGCCAGGCGCTGCGCCGCGGCGGTTTCTTTGGACAGGAACGGCTTGCCAGTGGACAACACCTGTTCCACTATGTTTTCCTTCAAAAAGTCGGTGTTATCCGGGCTTTCGGGGCAGGGCGGCTCGCCGGCCTGGGCGGCCAGAACGGGACTGTGCGTCACGGAATCGTTGAGGAAAACGCGAACATACTGGATCGAGAAAGCCCTTTGCATAGTGGTGGCCACATAGGGCAGCAGCTCACTGGTGTTGAGGAACGAGCTGATCTTGCGGCTGAATTCGTTGATTGAACGCAGCTGGCTGTTGCGGCGCTGTTCAATTTTGGTGAACTCGTCCACGCGTTCGGCCAGGGTGATGATGCGCTGGCGAATCTCGCGCGAGGGCTGCAAAAATTCATCGATGAAAATGGTGGCCGCCACCACCAGGCCCAGCGGTGCGATCTGTTGGGGGAAGATGGGCACGCAGTACATATATTTGCGCTGCGTTTCGCCGCCGGTTACAGGCCAATCGTAAAAGCCGCCGGCTTCATGCGTCAGGCCGCGCTCCAGAATATCCCAGAATTGCGGAAGGGTATTGCGGAAACTGTGCATATCCTTGCCCACCACCACCGGTTCGACGTGAAAGAGATTGATGGCGTTGGTATCGTGCATGGCGGTGTAGCCCGACTGGCCAATGGTGACCACCGAAATGGACGCCAAATTGGGGTCGTAGCGGATTTCATCGAGCGATGAAAAAGACTTGTCGGCCAGGTAGATTTCGACCTGACGGGCGATGTCCTGTGCTTTTTGTTGGATGATGCGGCTGCCCAATTCTTCCAGCGCTTTCGCGGCGATGTCGGCGGCCTTGTGGCCGATGGCGATGCTTTCATCCGGTAAAAATTCATTTTCCATAAGGAGGCGGCTCTCCAGGGGAGGTATGATAATATTATACTTGACATGGAGGCACGCTTGAAACCGATTCGTTTTATGATCGTTGACGATCAGCAGATCATCCGTGAAGGCCTGGCGGGGATGCTCAGCCGTGA